>CAINWJ010000150.1 GCA_903854455.1 Candidatus Peribacteria bacterium
CGCGACAATTGGCAGGAAAATTTGAAAAAAATATTACGTGGTATCAAATAATTCTTCAGATGAATTATTGAACGTATTACTAAAAAAAGTATTCATTAAGAATTTGAGTACATAGTTATACATATTCAACTAAACTGTGAATAATTTGTACTATCTTGAGATGCAGCTCCTCATCGGAACCAATAACGCCGGCAAGGTCATCGAGATCGGTGAGGCATTGGCAGGACTGCCGCTTGAGATCATCACGCCGAAGGATTTGAAGATTGATGAGGCACTGCCGGAGACTGGATCGTCGTTTGAAGAGAATGCCATCCTGAAGGCTCGGTTTTTCCATGAGCGATCAGGATTACCCACCGTTGCCGACGATTCCGGGATCATCGTCGAAGCTCTTTCAGATGAGCTGGGATTGCATACGCGTCGCTGGGGAGCGGGTCCGGATGCGTCGGATCAGGAGTGGATCGATTTTTTCCTGCATCGAATGCGGAAGGAGAAGAACAGGCGCGCACGATTTGTCTGCGTGCTGGCGTATGTCGATCCATCCGGCAATGTGCAGACATTCGAAGGTGATTGCGACGGGATCATTACCGACACACTCGAGGCTGATTATTTGTCAGGATTACCCATCTCTGGTTGTTTCCGGCCGGATGGCTATGATCGTGTATTCTCAGCGCTAAGTATTGATCAAAAAAATAGTACGAGCCATCGGGGAAGGGCGACGAAGAAGTTTGCGGAATACTTGAAATAAATACCGGAAGCTCATGATGAATGAGAGGTTTTGATCGTTACGCTTCAGAGCATTAAAATCATGTTTTCATTTCCCGCAGCCGGGACGCAGCGTCCCGGGGAATTTCGCTTGTTTCCGTGATCAGCTTCTGCACGGTGATCAAAAAATTCTCTGCATCAGATGATTTGTAGAAGATGAGGTAAATTGAATTATCTTTCCTCTGGAGCCGGATGTTATTACCCCATCTGCGTACGGATAGGATTTCTGGCAGCGGATATGTACTTCGAACAAGAATATTCTGGACGAGGATACGGTCCGGAAGGCAGTACGTGGCGCAGAAAAAATTCACGGCATCGGCTCCGAAATAGCGATGCGGCTGAAGGAAATAAGGATGGAGTGAAATCTTGAACCGGGCCAGAACCAATTTTCTGTTGAGGTAGGAATTCGGTTTCTTCGGGATTCCGGTTTCAGTAAAGAGAATGTTATAGGCGAGGAGTAGAACCAAATAGAGAATGAAAAGAGATACGATGATAATGAGGGTCATTGTTGCATTATTCGTGACTAACGGCAGGAGTAACTGGAGGATGCCGGAAATGACCATCAGGAGTATTCCTCCAAAAACTGCGAACTTTAGCATTTGCATATCGGTATTCTATCGCGCGTTGAATCAGTGTGCTATGAACACTCCTCTCCCAAGCGGATTCCTGAAGTTGTCTGTTCTGGAGGTAGAGATACACAGTTGAATTATTCTTAATGATTGGTCATTCTTCAGCTACGCCGATACAGCAGATTCTTCTGGTTGAGTTTGAATAAATTCTGTTCATTTCATGCTATCCATGAATTTCCTGGCAACTACTTTTGCCTTAGCCATTTCTCCTAATGACCAATTATTTCTTGCGATGAGACCAGGGAGTGCCTCGTCAAAAGCTTTTTGATCAGTTAGAAGTGATAGTGCAGTACCTCTTGCATGTAGTGCCTCTAGGATGCGGTCCATTCGCACTGCTGCACTGCTAAAACATTTGGTTCCGATACCTTGATCTTCTGTGAGGCCCATTTTCGCTAACTCATCTCTAACTCGAGTATGATGTTGTTGAAAAAATTCTCGTACCACTACATTAACAGGAGTTGGATTATTCATCCTCGGACTTCCATCAGCATATGTTGGTGGGAAACTTGGACAATTTGAAGACATAGCTTGTCAGGGGAAATTATAGCTATTAATACTACTATTAAATATCGTGTCAAGAAAAAACTGCCATCTGCCTACGCTGTCTCCGAATAGCCGTCCTCCGTCCCCGCCATCTTATTGATCAACACTTTCCGTGATTTGGCTCTGATAATGCTTCTCCTTCATCTAAAGACAGCGGAAGAATAATGACCAACAGATATCATTTGCATGGGTCATCGATATCAGACCGTCATATCATCGCGCATCCCCTCATGCTGAAGAATATCCCGATGCAGAAAATAAAGAAGATCCATCGCAAAACTTTACGTGAGAGCCGGGGGATAGCGAATATGAATGCCAGAAGCACCGCTCCATATATGACTGAGACCCAGATCTCGCTATCTTTCATTTCAAAGCCACTGAATCCGTAGATCAGGAAATTTGGAACCGAGATGAAGGTGATGCCAAGCAGGAGCAGGAATGATGCATCGGGTCCACGGCTATTGAGCAGACCGAAAACGAAATCCGGTATGCAGAGGGCAGCGATGATGCCAACGCAGATCCAGATTCGCCTCCGTTCACTTGTGACAAACGACAGAAGCCAGAGGCACAGGATTACCGTCAGAACAGGAATGATGGCATACGCTGGAAGCAAGGGCAGATCAGAGCTGTACCTGGGGGCGAAAGTCGAATACGACAAGAATCCACTGATGACTGCAGTGAGCAGGAGGACCACCCAGAGCGCGCGACTCTTCAGTGATTCCCCGACGATGGAGAGCCGGTCAGTGGTCATTTTTTAGAAGCGGAACCGGAAGCAAAAATCGATCGGAAAGTTGATCGAGAAATCAGGCTGCTGTCGAATAGCCGTCCTCCGTTCCCGCCATCTTATCGATCAGCACCTTCCGTGGCTTGGCTCCATCTACCGGTCCGATCAAGCTCTTCTCCTCCATGATATCCAGCAAGCGCGCAGCCCGGGCGTAGCCGACTTTGAGCTGACGCTGCAGGAGACTGGCTGAGGCTTTGCCGGTTTCCTGTACCACGCGCACGGCATCGAAGAACATGTCATCGCCACCGTTGTCATCCTTATCCAGATCGATCATGCCTTTGGAGCCCGAGTTGTCATCGTTCTCGCCGCCGGGTTCATTGCCTTCGCCCAGCGTGATCTCCTCGGTCAGCATGCCGCCGCCCGCGATCTTGATGGCGTTGATGACGCGTTCGATTTCCTTGGTGGAGACGTAGATGCCCTGGATGCGGACGGGGTTGGGCGTCGATGCCGTCATGTAGAGCATGTCGCCGCGTCCCAGCAGATCCTCGGCGCCGATGGAATCCAGGATCGTCCGTGAGTCGATGGCGCTGACGACGCGGAACGCGATGCGAGTCGGGATATTGGCTTTGATGAGACCCGTGATGACGTCGACACTCGGGCGTTGAGTCGCGATGATGAGGTGCATGCCGACGGCGCGTGCCATCTGCGCGATGCGGGCAATCATCGTCTCCGTATCCTTGCGGTGCTGCCGCATCATCAGATCCGCGAGTTCGTCGACGACGATGACGATGCGCGGGAGCTTCTTCTCTTCCTCCTCCTGCTTCTCATTGAATTCAATGAGATTGCGCACGCCGGCTTCGGAGAAGCGGTGTAGACGTCGACCCATTTCCGCGATAGCCCAGCGCAGAGCCTGCAGTGCCTTTTCCGATTCCGTGATGACCGGTGTGAGCAGGTGCGGGATGCCGTTATAGGGCATCAGCTCGACGCGCTTCGGGTCGATCAAAATCAGTTTCAGCTCGTGCGGCGCGTTCTGGTACAGGAGCGAGATCAGGAACGTGTTCATGCACACCGACTTACCAGCACCGGTCGCTCCGGCGATGAGCAGGTGCGGCATGTCCTCGATGGTTGCCACCATTCCGTCACCGCTCACACCGCGACCCAGCGGAAGCGTGAGGGGGGACACGGACTGCTTGAACTCCGGTGACTCCAGCATCTCGCGGAGGAACACGGTCGACCGTTTCTCGTTCGGCATCTCAATTCCTACGAGTGATTTTCCCGGGATGGGTGCCTCTATTCTCAGGCTCTGTGCGGCAAGAGCGAGGGCAAGATCATCTTTCAGGTTCTCGATCTTGCTCAGCTTGATGCCCTCCGACGGCTCCAGCGTGAACTGCGTCACGGTCGGACCTGGATGGGCATCGCGCATCGTAACTTCGACATCGAACTCCGCCAGCTTCTCCTTGATCCGTGCCGCCTGCCGCTTCAGGTCATCATCATTGACCGTCAGCTCACTCCGCTTGTTCTCCAGCAGATCCATCTCCGGGAACTTCCACTCCTCGAAGCGCGTGTCCTTCATCTCCAGCAGGTTGGACAGTTTCTTCGGCGTCGCCTTCAGCAGTTCCTCTCTCTTCGGTTTGGCCGGAACATCCTGTTCCTGCGCAAATGCCGGTCGCACGATGTTCAGGTCCGGCTCCTCCTGATCCTGCTCAATAAGATCCAATGCATCTTCGGTTTCATCCAATTCCTCTTCCGTTTCATCTTCTTCCTCTTTCTTCGTCCGC
>CAINWJ010000151.1 GCA_903854455.1 Candidatus Peribacteria bacterium
CGTCTCCCACAGCTGCGACGGGTTCATCTCACCCAGACCTTTGTACCGCTGGATATTGACCTTACGGCGCTTGGGGGCGGCAACTGCGGCTTTGTCTGCTTTCTTGCCTTTCTTCTGTGGGGCATCCTGCGGTGCGGCAGCCTGCGGTGCGGCAGCACCGCTCTCGTCGGATTCATCTGCTCCATCTGTTTCCTCTGTAGACAATTCCTCCTCACCGATCCCCCACTCGCTCAAGACGGCGACTTTCTCCTGGTCCGTGAACGCATAACGCGCTTCCTTGCCCATGGTGATTTTGTAGAGCGGCGGCTGTGCGATATACAGGTGCCCGGTCTCCACGATCTCGCGGAAGTAGCGGTAGAAGAATGTCAGGAGCAATGTGCGGATGTGCGCGCCGTCGACATCGGCATCGGTCATGATGACGATGCGGTCGTAGCGCAGCTTCGCCATATCCTTCACTTCCCCTACCCCCATACCCATCGCGATGATCAGTGATTTGATCTCGTTGTTCGCAAGCATCTTGTCCAGTCTGGCCTGCTCGACGTTGAGGATCTTGCCTTTGATGGGGAGGATTGCCTGGAACTCGCGGTTTCTGCCCTGCTTGGCGGAACCACCGGCGGAGTCTCCCTCGACGATGAAGATCTCGCATTCACCGGGATTCTTGGAACTACAGTCAGCCAACTTACCCGGAAGCGTCATGCCTTCCAATGCACCTTTACGAATCACGGCATCACGGGCGGCACGGGCTGCCATGCGGGCGCGGGCGGCGAGGAGACACTTGCCGACGACCTCGCGGGCATCAGATGGATGCTCCTCAAAATATTCTGCAAGCTTGTCGTTCACGATCGTTTCCACCAGCGTCTTCATCTCCGCATTCCCGAGCTTGCTCTTGGTCTGCCCCTCGAACTGCGGCTCGCGGAGACGAACCGAAATCACGGCAGCGAGTCCTTCGCGGACGTCATCAGCCGTCAGGTTCTCATCTTTCTCCTTGAGCAACTGCTCCTTGCGGGCATAAGCATTGATCGAGCGGGTGAGCGCGGACTTGAAGCCGGTCAAATGTGTGCCACCCTCCGTCGTGTGGATGTTGTTGGCGAAACAGATGGTCTGCTCCTGAAACGCCTGACTGTACTGGATGGCGACTTCCACGTACCCCTCCTTCTCCTCCTTCGTGAACCAGATGACGTCGCCGATCGCCTGCTTGTCGTGGTTCAAATGACGAACGTATGCGCCTACACCACCCTCGAAGTGGAAGCGGTAGAGACGGGGAAGTGCCGCATCTTCCGCGGGACGCTTCTCGCGCTCGTCCATGATGGAGATCGTGACATTGCGCGTGAGGTACGCCTGCTGCCGGAAGTGCGCCAGCATCGTCGTCAAACTCATTTCCAGAGTATCGAAGATCTGTTTGTCCGGCATGAAACGAATCATGGTGCCGTTCTTCTCCGTCTTGCCGATCGCTTTCACATCAGCCTTCGGCTTGCCGCGCTCGTACTCCTGCATGTAAGTTTTGCCGTCACGGTAGACCTCGGCACGCATGTAGCTGCTGAGCGCGTTCACGACGGATGAACCCACACCGTGGAGACCGCCGGAGACCTTGTACCCGGAATCATCACCGCCGAATTTTCCACCGGCGTGGAGAATCGTGAGCACCGTTTCGAGAGCGGATTTCTTGGTCTTCGGGTGAATGTCGACCGGAATGCCGCGACCGTTATCGTCGACACTCACGGAACCGTCGTCATGCAGCATGATGATCATGTGATCACAGTGTCCCGCCATGGACTCGTCGATGGCGTTGTCCACGATTTCGTAGACGCAGTGGTGGAGCCCCCGCTGGTCTGTACTACCGATGTACATGCCCGGACGCTTCCGAACGGGTTCCAGTCCCTCCAGCACCTGAATGTGTTTGGCGTCATACGCCTGCGATTTCTGATCAGCCATAGTGCGGGGAGTGTAGAGAAGTACAACGAAAGATGAAACGTTGACAGTTATGAATAATTCATTAAAGATATCCTTATGGGGAAACATAAATCGACAACCTCGTTAATACTTTGCTGGAACAACTCGGTGAACCTGAGGAAGGATCAACAATTGTTGTAACGGAAAGAACATGTGTATCACGAATTGGACCGGACTCACTCCAAATTGTGCCTAATATACAAATTATATTTCCAGACAGAAGTATTTTTGAAGGTCAAACAGATTCTCAAAAACATAGAAAAGGTGGCAGCCGTTCGTAGGGCGATTAATAAACTGAATACTATGATTGTAGACAAAATCAAGCTCTTGATTCTGGGCATCCATAAAGCAAGGCTTCCCTCAGAAACATCGATGAGAAACGGGGTGCATGCTCATCGTTTCCAGGAAGCATTACAAGAAGCATCAGAAGAACAAATACAAGATATCTTCAGTGATCTGCTCCTAGCTATTCGTGGGCATATCAAAATCCTTAAGCTTTTGCAGATATGCGATGAGTTGGATAACGACTAATCGAGATTCTCAATGCTGAAAGCCCGACGATGATCCTCATTACAATTATTTTACCTATAATTCGGCTAGCCTCACCGCAAGTTCTCCTCTACCATCCGTCCGCTATGACAACTCCCACCCCCCCGACACCGCCCGCGCAGGTCTTCGTCGACACCGAAGAAGTCCTGATTACGAAGGAAGGGCTCAAGAAAATCAAAGACGAGCTGGATTACCTCAAGACCACCAAGCGCGAAGAGATCGCGGCACGGCTCAAGGAAGCCATCTCCTACGGCGACCTCTCCGAGAACGCGGAGTACGAGGAAGCCAAGAACGAACAGGCATTCGTCGAAGGACGCATCCTGGAACTGGAGAAGCAGATCAAGAACGCCAGGATCATCGCCGACGGCACCACGCAGAAGGCCAGCACCAAGGGCAAAGTCATCGACATCGGCTCGACAGTCACCGTGCGCAACAAGACGGATGATGACGAGCCGGAGACGTACACCATCGTCGGAAGCATGGAAGCCGACCCGGTCGAACACAAGATCAGCAATGAATCCCCCATCGGTCGGGGTCTACTCGGTCGTGAAAAGGGCGATGTCATCGAGATCGTCGCTCCGGCAGGGAAGTTCAAGTATGAGATCTTGAAAGTTGCTTAGATGATTCTCAAGTTTTCGGTTGTACTACTTTCGTCAATGTTCAATGGTTGCATGGTTGCATGGTTGGCAAGCAAGAACCAAGCGCTTCGTATGCAAACCATGTAGCCATTCAATCATGTAGCCATTTCACTATGACCGATCAATCCCAGCCACCGACTGCAGGCAATCCTCCACAGACTTCCGGTCTCGTCATCCCCCCCGACATCCAGACCCAGTTCGGTGCGTTGATTGAATTGATCAAAGGATCGGAGAGCATGAACAATGAGGAGCGACAGTACTGGGTGAATATCCTGCCCATCATGACGCCGGATCAGCGGAAGAATTTAGAAGAGATTCTGGTGAGTGAAAAGCAGCAATTGGCTGCGATCGACGCGAAGTACAGCAAGCAGGCTGAACCAGCCGCGAACCAGACAAGTCCTGAGCAAACCGGTGAGAAGATCCGAGTGAAGAAGCAGGAACGGGAAGAGATCGAACGAATGGAGCAAGCGAAAGAATCCGGCAAGGAAACGGATATTCTGTCGCAGATACAGGCGTTGTAATGCAACAACCTTCACTCCCGCAGCCGGGACGTCGCGTCCCGGTGAAGGTTTTCGACGGCTATCGCCGCCGTCTGCGACGCGGCGTCGCAGCTGCGGACATTGCTACTGGCACATCAATATCATCCTCTCGATCACCGTCTGCAACTCATCCTGCCGATCCGCGGAATAATGGTAACCACCGGTCTTCAGAGCCAGATCCGTCTCCGCAGCCATCTCGACAATCTGACGAATTTGCAGAATGGACAGAGACTTCGCCAGCGGTACGAGCCCGCGGATGGCGAACGGACTCAAGCCGAATGCCGATGCAATGGCACGATCATCCTGACGACCTTCCTGCAGCGCCGCCCAGATGAGAACGAGATTCTTGAGCGCATTCAGGAGAATCCCCCAGAATGCATAGGCATCTTCCCCGCGATCGAGCCGGCGGCGGAAGAAACGGATGGCTTCCTGTGGCTTGCGGCTGCCGATGAGATCGGTAAATTTCCAGATCACCTGATCCCCTGCCGGGATCCCCAGCGCATCGATGTCCGGACCGCGGATGGAACTGTCGGAATAGAGTGCAAGCTTCTCGAGCTCTTTCTCAAGCATCCACTGATCCGTTCCGACCAACTGGAGCAATGATTCAACTGCGGCATCGTCAATGGACGCGTGCATCTTGGCAGCCTCTTCGCGGATCCAACGAACCGTATCACGCTCTGTGAGTCCCGGATACTGTTTCACCTCAGCTCTGACTTCAATGTCCTTGGCAACCCCAAGCCTCTTATCTGGCTTCGGCTCGACGATGGCTACCACGACCTGCGGGTGAATATTGTCGCAGAAGGATGTGAATTCCTCACGTGAGAGCGGCGGCAGACCATCGATGATCACGAGGCGTTTCTCCGCCAGGAACGGCATCGTCGCAACGGCATCCAGAAGCGCGGAAAGCGTCTCCTTGCCCGACATCTCCAGAAAATTCTCCTGCCCGTACTTCTCTGCGAATGCCGACTTCCAGCGCTTGAGTTCACGCCGGAGAGCGAAGTCATTCTCGCCGGTGAAGAAATGAAGGTTCGGAACCTTGGCGCGGGCGGGAGGCATGGAAGACCTGTGGGTCAGGGTCGGGTATCTGGGTCGGGAAAAAGAGTATCAGAAGAATGTGGAACATAATATCGGGAAGGCAATTTCTCAAGCCCTGACCCTGTAACTGCTCACTGACTCTGCGCTTTGAATGTGGCACGCGCATCGTGCGCGTGGGTACGTGGCCGTCGCGGCCACGCTAGCGTGTCACTGCGCTGGCGCGACGCCAGCGAAACCGTGGTCAGGATGACCACGCCACACATCATGCTCTTGTCGGAGTTCGCGCAAGATCAGTGAGCAGTTACCTGACCCTCACCCAGACCCCGACCCTCGCACGACACATTTTTTCCTCCCCCATACAGTGATATTTCTTTACAATATCCACATTCTCCGTCAACCCATCCCCATGGCAGCGAAAGCCGTTTTCAGCTACAATGATGGGAAATGCAACATCCATATTCACTCCTCCGACGGAAGTCTTGGAAGACGATCGGCATCGTGCTCTCCAGCATGTCACTGGCATTTTTCATTGGAATCAAAACTGCTGGAGACGTGCAACCGGTGATCGACCCGACCAAGGCAGGAAGCGCGATGATCGACGGAGACCTGAATGGCAACGGCATTGCCGATCTTGATGATGCTGAACTGGGTCTGAAAGTGGCGCTGGGATACATCCCGGTGACACCGCAGATGCTGGAAGCAGATCCCAATCACGACTTCAAGATCACTGTCGAAGATGCGCTGAGCATCCTCGAACAACTCAAGCGGACACCGGCGCAACCGCAAGTCCAGCTCTGATCCATCGCATACCAATATCCATGACACATCTCTTTCCACGCACGGCTCTACTGACAGGTCTGACCATGATGACGATGCTCATCGCTCAGCCTGTTCTCGCTCAGTCAGCAGGAACCGACATGACGCTGATCCTCGCTCCTCATTGTACGAACGCCGATCGCACCACCTGCCCCACGTTCACCGTCGCCAATGCGGATCATCTGAAGACCGATACGCTCGTCGCCGGTGACATTCTGGATCTGGACATCGTGGTCAGCGGAGGCAAGTTCGCTGAAGTGGAAACAGTCGAGAGCTGGCTCAAGTACGATCCGACCATTCTGGAAGCCAGGAGTGTCGAAAGTACACAGGCGATCAACGCACCGACACCCGGCGAACAGACGATCGATGCAACGCAAGGAATCGTGAAGATCGGCGGAGGGACGAAAGGAATGCTCAGTACCAGCCAAACTGTCATCGCACGAGTGACGTTCAGAGTGATCGCTACAACCAATAATACGGAGATCTCCTTCTATGGATACAAAGTCGACGGAACAGGTCAGACAACCGTCAACGCGGCTTTCGGAAGGAAAGCGGAAAACGGAGCTCTCCCCGCCGCACCGTGCTTCGGCGACATCATCGGCTGTCGCGGTGCACCGAACCCGCTCATGAATACGCATCCCAGTGCACTCACCGTCATCCTCGTGGATCCGAATGCCAGAGCTACTTCATCTCAGCCTGCCACGGACACGACAGCCATCCTGCCAACTGCCACTGCTGCAGCAACGACGAGTGAATCTACGAATCAAACACCATCAACAACTGAAGCGATCCCGGCTACCACTGGGGCATCAGCGTTCACAACGCTGCAGATCCAAGGACTGAAAGTCACGACGAAAGACACCGCTGCCTACCTAGCATGGATGGCACTCCGCAGTGCCGAAACCGTCGGTTACAACGTGTACTACGGCACCGTGAGTGGTCGGTACATCCAGCGACGCAGTATCGCCTCTGCTGATACCTCTCTCTCCATCCGTGATCTAGCACCGGGCACGACCTACTACTTCGCTGTCCGCGGAGTGAATGCAAGCGGTCAGGAAAGTGTCTTCAGCCAGGAGGTATCTGTGACCATCGGGAAGCCGGAGACATCCACAGCACCGATGGCGGCAACGATCATGGCACCGACTCCCGTCGACGGAAATCCTGTCGTCAACCACCAGGGAACGGTGATCCAGGGCGAAACCGGCATCGGCAGTTCCATCCTGATGCTTGTGATGATTGCGGCAATCACGGGAACGGCATTCGCATTCCGACGTCAGCTCACCCTCATGCACTCCTCACACCATGCCATCTGATGACGGATCCATCCCCGGCTGGAATGCTCTGGACGATCAGCAGCCTGTGCCCGTCCGGGTCAATGCTGCCAGCACTCCTGCTCCCCGCCTGCAACCGCAGGAGGAGAAGAGCGACATGGGAGGCATCATCGAGAGTCATCCTGACCACCGTCAGATCCACATGGAACACGGCCCCACCTACGAGATCCATTCCAGATCCATGAGTGCCGCAGCCATGCTCGGCATCGCCATCGTTCTGATGGGCATAGGGCTCTACGTCGGTATCGGCAGCATCCGCGGTGATGTCGGCAACAATCAGGCCGCTGGACCGGTGACGATTACGATCACGCAACAGGGAACATTTGATCCAACGTCAGTCAATGTAGCAGCCGGACAAACCGTCACGATCACCAATGCCAATGCGAATCCGCAGGTGGTCAAATCCACTGATCCAAGCCGCGTCCTCTTCCCGGCAAAAGTGATCTTCAGTACTCCGGTCACCGTGACCATTCCGAGTAGTGCCAACGGTGTGTATACCTACACATCCGAAACACTCCCGACCAGCCAGACACTGACGTTCACCGTGAGTACAGCAACACCCATCCCGTTTGGAACGACGACATCAACGCCGGGATCCGCTTCGTCTGATACACCTATTCCATTTGGACAAACCGCTTCGAACTACGAAATCCCCATCCCCTTCGGCAGACCATCATCTGCCACCTCCTCCGCAGGCAGCACAGTCTCCTCGACGTCGTCATCCTCTTCGCAGACAAACACAACCTCATCCGCATCGAGTGCCGGGACCACGTCCTCCGTTACGATTACGGGCACCAGTTCGTCTGCCGGAACAGTCACAGTAAGCGTGCTGGATAGTGGTGGGCGCACACAGCTGGGAGGCGGAGTAACCACGGGTGGTGGATACAGAGGCGCATCAGCGTATACACAGCCAAACTACACAGCTCCCGCGGCATTGCCGGTCAATCCGTACACGGTCGGAACGGCGACGACACAAGCAGCGACGGCAGCACAGAACCAATCCGCTCAGAAGAATGTCGCAACCACCGCCAACGGTCTCCACAGCGGAGCACCTCTCCAGCAGCTATCGCAGCACCGACCGAAGTCCGTGAGCGGGACTGGACCGGAGAACATGCTGCTCCTCTTCCTGCCGGCGTTGCTGGGAGTGATGATGTTGTATGGGAGGAAGATGAAGGTCGGAATTTAAGAAATGATGAGGGTGATTCCTGGGGCTGGGGCAAGCCTTATTTCGAATGATGTGTTTGCTTGTATTTGACAAAAAGGTGGTAATAGGTACTGTTCTCTCATGTTAACTTCTCGCAAGCGTACAAAACCTCCAATCTACGAACCGACTCCCTGGGAAATCAGACAAGCAGCTGAAGCAATTCAAGCAACATGGTCGCCGAAGGAACGGGTAAAGAGGAATTGTTATCCGGAGGGAAGTCAGTGGCATCTGCCCACTATCGAAGTCGGTGGAATGGCAACAATTATTGCAGAGGAAGAATGCGAACGACGAAGAGCGCTCGAAAAAGTGCTCAAACATTCTACTGAATGAATGCAAGGCGGCTTGCCATGAGGAGCTCGCGCAAGCGGGGCGACGAATATGGCTTGCCACGGCGTTCGCGAACGCCGTGGTGGGCCGGGCTGGATTTGCACCAGCGAAGGCATAAGCCAGCAGATTTACAGTCTGCCCCGTTTGACTGCTTCGGTACCGACCCACGTGTGGTGTGAAAGACAACCGCTCCGCAGTATATCAGCGAGAGAATAAAGATTGAAGACTGATTGACTGAGCCTATTTCCAATAATGATCCAAGCCACCAAGATCCGAAATAATCAAGATTGCGCACAGCGCAACTCCCTCTACAATCCCGTCCATCTACTCTCTTTCCCCCTATTCTATGATCGTCCAGTCACACGTAAAGGAAGTCCTCGCCAAGATGGGTCTCCGCTGCGGCGGCGACTTCTGCGATGCGCTCGCCAAGAAGTGCGAGGGTCTCGTCAAGGATGCAGCCTCCCGCTGCAAGGAGAACAAGCGCCAGACCGTCTACGGCTGCGACTGCTAAGCTCTCTCTGCTTACGAATAATTGGGGCGTCGCAAGGCGCCCTTTTTATTTTTCCGCAGCCGGGACGCCGGGCCCCGGGGAAGGTTATCGGCGGCTGTCGCCGCCGTCTGCGACGCGGCGTCGCAGCTCCCCTTTCTCTATTCAAACCTCAGCGCCTCCATCGGACTCAATGATGCAGCGTGCTTGGCGGGGAAGATGCCGAAGACCAGACCGGTGCCAACAGCCATGACGAATGCCATGAGGATCGCCGATGGCGAGAGGATGAACGTGAGGGGACCTAAGAACCGGGCGGCGAGGCGTGTCAGGAACCAGCCGAAGCCCGCACCCAACACCATGCCGATGATGCCGCCGGTGACGGTGAGCGAAACGGCTTCGAAGAGGAACTGCAGAAGAATATCGCGGCTGCGGGCACCAACGGCTTTCCGAAGACCAATTTCCCGTGTGCGTTCCGTCACGGAGACCAACATGATGTTCATGATGCCGATGCCGCCGACCAAGAGCGAGATGCCGGCAATCAGGGCGAGAAACAGCGTGAGTCCGAGCGTCACCGTGCCGATGGTCTGCGTCACCTGCTTCGCACTGCGGGCGATGAAGTCATCCTTGTCCGGATCATTCGTCGGATTCGTGATCTTGTGCCGCTGCCGTAGCAATGCGGTGATGTCCTGCTTGGCGAGCTCAGGGTCGCCGACGGTCTTGAGCGTGATGTACGAGAGATACTTCTGACCCGACAGAGAACGGGCGGTTGCGTACGGAATGAACACGAGTTTATCTAGGTCCTGCGTCAGGAAAGAACCCATGGTCTGCAGGACGCCGACGATCTGGAATGACCCGTCGCCGATGGTGATCTTGCGACCGATGGGATCCGAATTCCCGAAGAGATCCAGCGCCGACTGCGCACCGATGACCGCAACAGACTTGGCACCCTCGTCATCGCTGTCATCCAGTAAACGACCGTGTTCCAGCTTGAGCCCGTAGTTCCCGAAGATATCCTTCTTGCCTCCCAGCACCATGGGTGAAACCTCTTCCTTCCCGTACTTCACGGACTTGGCGACCATGATAACCGGAACCACGCGCTCGACCGTCGATAACTTGCGGATGGCGTCGTAATCCTCGAACGTCATACTCTCCAGATTGCCGCCGAACTTCTCGAACCCCTTGGGCGCGATGTCCATGGTATTGGAACCGAATGATTCCACGAGTCCAACGATGTACGACTGGAACGTCTTTCCGATGCTCACCATCAGGACAACCGACGCCACACCGATGATGATCCCGAGCATCGTCAGGAACGCGCGATTCTTGTTCACCGCGATGGCGCGGATGGATGCCCGGAAGGTGTCGGAGAGGAGCATAGAGAAGGGTCGGGGTCAGGGATCAGGGTCAGGAAATAGGAATAGTTACTCATATCTCAAAGCTTCAATCGGCTGCAATGCCGCTGCCTGCCGTGCCGGATTGATGCCGAAGATGAGACCGGTGAAGAACGCCATGATGAACGCGATGAGTGTGGCAACGGGAGAAATGGCGAAGAGGTACGTCGAAAGGAAATGCCGGACAATGAAGGAGAGAAGCCATGCGAATGTAATCCCACCGACGATCCCGATGATGCCGCCGATGACGGTGAGCACGACTGCCTCCGCGAGGAACTGGAGAAGAATGTCCTGACGCGTCGCACCGAGAGCTTTGCGGAGGCCGATCTCCTGCGTTCGCTCGGACACAGACACCAACATGATGTTCATGATGCCGATGCCGCCAACGATGAGGGAAATCGTCGCGATGGTCGTGATGAAGAGTGTAAGGCCGAGGGTCACGGATCCGAGAATCGTGCTTGCCTGAGCGGCGGTGCGGACGACGAAGTCATCCTTCTTCGGATCATCTTTGGGATTGTTGATGCCGTGACGGCGGCGCAGGAGCTCCTTCACGTCTTCCAAGGCAATATCGAAGGAATCCGTCGCCTGCATCGTGACCATGTTCAGGTACTTCTGCCCGGTCGCATCTCTGGCAACGGAGAATGGGAGAATGACCCGGTCATCCGCACTCTGAAAGAACTGCGATCCGATGGGCTTCATCGTCCCGACGACGGTGTAGTGACGATCACCAACCTGAATCCGCTTCCCCAGAGGATCATTGGAACCGAAGAACTTGGTCACGGTGTCAGAGCCGAGGACTGCCACCGACTTCGCTCCCTGATCATCGGACTCATCCAGCAAACGTCCCGTCGCTGCGAAAATATTCTGATTCTTGAAATACGTTTCCTTCACACCCAATACCTGGGGGCTGCCCTCCTCCTTCTCGTACGATGTGATGCCGGGAACGAAGATGATGGGGGCAACACTCTCGATACTCTTGAGTTGTTCCAGCTCCCGAAGATCCTCAAATGTCAGACTGTCATGTCCTGTTGCTACCGCATTGGGACCACCCTCCTGTTGTCCGGGGAAGATCACCATGCTCTTGGGTCCGAGGCTGCTGATCTGACTCAGGATGACGCCCTGCATGCTCTGCCCGACGGCGCTCATGAGCACCACCGCACCCACACCGATGATGATCCCGAGCATCGTGAGGAATGACCGCATGATGTTGACGGTCACACCCTTGGACGCCGCACGGAAGATGTCAGGGGAACGCATGAGGGGGGTCAGGGATCAGGTGTCAGGGTCAGGGATCAGGATTGAATGGGTATGTGGGGACCGTAAGAGAAGTATGAACGCGGGGCTGCTGCCCCGCAGCATCAGAAAATGATATCTACTTCAGCTGCTCCGTCTTCCCTGCGATGGCGCGCTGGAAGTCAGTGGAATCGCTGACGATGCGACCGTCGCGAATGTGCACGATGCGCTTGGCGTGCTCGGCGGTCGTGCGTTCGTGGGTCACGAGGATGATGGTATGACCGTCGTCATTGAGCTTCTGGAGCGCCTGCATGACAGCAACGCCGGAAGCGGAATCCAGGTTGCCGGTGGGCTCATCAGCGAAGATGACATCCGGATTGGTCACCAGTGAACGTGCGATGGCGACGCGCTGCTTCTGACCGCCGGAGAGCTGACTGGAGTAGTAATCCTTGCGATCTGCCAAACCAACCAGTTCAATGGCTTTCAGCGTGCGCTCCTCCCGTTCAGACGGAGGAATGGTGGGATGGTAGAGCAATGGCAACATCACGTTCTCCTTGACCGTCGTCCGCGGCAGCAGGTTGAACGCCTGAAAGACGAAGCTCACACGCGTCGCACGGATCCGTGCCAGATCGTCATCGCCGAAAGAAGCGGTCGCCTGACCCTGGAACAGGTACTTCCCGGTCGAGTGCAAATCCAGGAATCCGAGAATGTGCATGAGGGTCGATTTCCCCGAACCGGACGGACCCATGATGGAGATGAACTCACCGCGATTGATTGTGAGATTGATGTCATACAGCACCGGCGTCACCACTCCGTCGTTATCGTACGACTTGCAGAGATCGACGGTCTGGATGAGGGAGGAGAATGACATACGGAATGTAAAATTGAGAATGTAGAATGTAGAATTACGAGATTAATCTCTGATCATCGCCTGCGCATTGTACATTCTACATTTTACATTCTACATTTCGTTCTTACTGCTTAATCAAAACAATAACCGTCTCCCCCTCCGCCACCCCATCCACTTCGATCCTACCATCAACACTATCCATGCCTGTCGTGACGACCTGCTCATCGTAGCCGGTGCCGTTCTTCTTCGGAATACGAACGACCTTAGTACCGTCTGTCTTGTCGATAACTGCACGACTCGGAACGCTGATGACATCTTCACGGATGCCGGAAGTAATGACGCCGTCACCGGTCATACCGACCTTCAGCTCAAGATTCTCCTCGGTGAAATCGAGCTTCACGCGGTACTTGGGCACACCGTCCTTGTCCGTTGCAGCGGTATCGATCTCCGCAACACGGAGAGCAAATGGCGTCGTGCGGAACGCGTCCAACGTGACGGAACCGGACTGACCCAGCTTCACCTTGGGGATATCCACTTCGGAAATGAACATCTCGATGCGGTAGGGAGACGTGCCGAGCATCGTCACGGACGGTTCGGTGGTCGGACGGACTTCACCGAGCTTCACATTGATCTTGGTAACGATACCGTCCGTCGGAGCAGAGAGAATCGTATCGTTGTACTGGGATGACGCCCGAGACACATCTGCCTGTGCCTGGTTGACCCGCGCGCGTGCGGCATCGATGTCCGTCTGGCGAGCCGGCGCCTTCTTCAGTGCCAGCGAGGCCTCATCAATCATGAGCGATGTCTGGTACGTGGAGATATCCGCCTTGGCGCGATCGCGTGTTCCCTGGAGCGTCGTGATGGACGACTGCTGGGTAACGATGCGCGTATCGAAATTCGCGGATGCATCCTGCAGTGCCTTGCTAGTCGAATCGAGTGATGACAGTGCGGTCTGCACTGCGGACTTCTGCGTTGCGATCGTCGATTTGTACGTCTCCTTCGCCGTATTGGAAAACGCACCCGTATTGGGAAGTGTCGTGACGATGTCGTAAGCCCTGTTCATGATATCCGATACCTGATTGACGGCGACGCGTGCATCATTGAGCTGCCTGAGTGCTTCCTGGTAATCGACGGGGGCAGGAACGGCAAGAATGTCATCCAACACAACAACTGCTCTGGTCATGTTCATCCGGAGCGTGTCGTAGCCGCTGGGCAAACTCTGGACGATAGAATCTGCGATGTCATTGGCATTGAATACACCCTGCGTCGCCAGAACAGCGGTCTTGGTGGTGGCAACATTTTGATGGATCGCACTGCCCGCAGAGACCACCTGACCCGCAAGGCTGACCTTGGCTTCAGTCTTGAGTGCGTCCAGTTGATTCTGAGCGGTCCTGAGACTGTCTTCCGCATTGGCAACCGTCTGCTTGGCAGCATCCAGAGAAGCACGCTTATTGGCAACCTGTGCCTCGGTAATGGCGATATCCTCCGGACGTGCGCCTTCGACCAATGCCTGCAAAGCGGCTTTCGCGGATTGTAATGATGCGCTGGCAGACGCCACACCCGCAGCCAATGTTCCTGAACGAAGTGCGGCGAGCTTATCCCCTGCCTTCACTGCTGCTCCCTCCGTCACAAAAATCTGTGACACCACATCGACAGTCGGGAACTGCAAAGCCAGATCCTTCTCGGAAACAACGGTTCCAACGGCTTCGACAGTCTGGCGAATGGTTCCCCGCACAGCTGTATCCGTGACGTACACCGGCTGAGCCGGACGCGTCACACCGTAGACCATCAGACCAACGACAGCGACGACCGCGATAGCAATGGTCTTCTTGAGGTTCCGTCGTACGAGCGACCAGAGGGCACTCACGGGACGGAAGATAGTGTGAAGAATAGTCATAAAAGTATTATATAATAATTTAGATTGAATTGCAACTACTGAGAATGCTCTTGAGGATGCGGAGAAACTCCTTCTTGTCCCCGTCGGAGAGCGAACTCAGGACACCGGCAACCATCCTCTGCTTCTCCGCCATTTTCTTGAGGAGGATGCGCTTGCCGACAGATGTCAGCTTCAGACGAACGATCCGACGATTCTCGGCATCATGTGTGCGCGTCAGATATTTCATCTCTACCAGACGATCGGCGAACGTCGTTGCAGAGGGAGAAGAAACGTGGAGCGCATCGGCAAGCTCCTTCATGGTCATGCCTCCTTTCCTGTGCACACATGCCAACGCGTGCAGCTGACCCATGTGCAGATCATCACCAGAACAACAAATCATCTTCCGCTTGAGTAAGCGCATGATGTCGTGCGCTGTCTGGGTGATGTCGGGGACGAGAGTCGACGATGTCATAGTAAGGTTCTGGAATAGTTAGTGTAGCTAAGTGTAAGACGACGGAAGTCGAATGTCAAGAGTCGTAACACGTCCGTCCCGGGCGTGGTCGCATGAGCGTTGCGCTCATGAAGCAAAAGACGTTCGTCATCCATTCGATCAATCTTGTCCATGGTCACGATGACCATGCGACCACGGTCTTAAGAAGACCGTGTTACACCGCTTTCAGCAATCGAAGCGCCTCCTCCAACGCCTCCTCTGCGGGTCGCATCACGATCCCCTCTCTCTTCAGTTTCTCTGAGCTTAACGTGCAATTACTCCGTGCCGCCTGCACGACCTCAGACAGATCGCTCAGTAGCAAGCGCTCAAATGTTATGGTCGGATCCACCACATCCCGGTACCGGCACATAATCTTGTACGGCGAGAGCGTCCCGGGATTGACGACGTTAAAGACGCCGACTGCCTTCCGTTCGATGAGTGTCTTGAGTGCGGTGAAGAAATCCGGCAGATACGTCACCGAGTTCGGCTGATCCAGCACGCGCTGGTAGTTCTTGAGCTTCATGAGGAGGTTGCGCGGATTGGTGGAACCATCCATGGGCATGCGGATCCTAACCTGCAGTACCGGAAATTTTGCCAGGAGCATGTCGGATGTCGCTTTGGTCAAACTGTAGAAGCTGCCGAAGAAGTTGGGTGGATCGTCCTCGGTGAACACCTGCTCCGGTGTTCCGTTGTAAATGCACCCGGAACCGAGATGCACCAGATAGATTCCGCGCTTCTGGCATTCCTCCAGCAACACCAGCGGACCTGTCACATTGGCACGCACCGTCTCCTCCTTGTGCGTCTCACACCAGTCGATGTTCGGCCGACCGGTCTTGCCAGCGGCATTGATGACGATCGACGGCTTTTCGATATCCAGAATCTTCTGTACAGCAACCGGATCAGCGATGTCACAGGAAGGCGCAGTGCTACCGGGAAAGAGATCCAGGAGATGCGATCCAAAGAATCCCTTGCCGCCGAAGATGAGGATATTGTTCACCGACCTATGATACTGAATCCAGCAGCTATTGAGAATCCTTTACCTGATCAAAGACCGCTTGCATTTTTGTTGCTACAAGCTCACCTCCTAAAGCATTAACTAATGCTTGAGGATCGATTTCTGAACTCCGGGTAACGGTTGGAAGACCTTTTGCTAATTGTTCCCTGAATCCAGGTCCGTTGAGCCTGACGAAGTCCATTGCCACTATAGTCTTTGCATGTAATTGTCCATAAATTCGTCGCTTTTCCTCATCATTCATTTCCTCGACAGCTCGACCAATATCTATCACCTCCAAAGCAAGAAGTTGATCAAGATCCAATAGATGTTGTGTTTCGGCGGTACTCATAAGAAATTGGGGAGAAAATTTGTTTCGCATTTTGACATATATCATTTTTTTATGCAAGTCCTGAATTTGAGCGATTGGAGTAATAAGAAGCCACCGAACATTCAAAGTATGTAACAGTTCGACTGAGCTCACTGTGACAATTCAGAAGTTACTGTTTCAAGTGTTATGATCCAGAGGATGCCTCTGCCTCCCCACCGCATCGAACGAACCCGAAACCGCACCTCGCGGGCGATGTTCGACGGTGACGAAATCCTGATCCGCCTGGCTGGAAGATTGTCGGCGTCGGAAGAAGAGCGACACATCCAAACCTTGCTCCGGAGAATGGCGAAAGCGCAGGCGAAGCTTGTACAGCAAACGCTTATCGATCCTTTCCGATCAATCCTGAATGGCGACTCTCAAGCGACGATCGTCATGGCGGACGGAACCGGGCGATCATTCATGATCAAACCGGGAACAAAAACCAAGGCAAAATTTCAAGCGGGAGGCTGGAACATCGAACGGGCAAGTGCGATGGATGATCGATCCTTCCACCGCTTCCTGTGGCGCCTGCTGGCGAAATCTGAGCATTCCAGAATCGAGGAGCTGGTGCTAGCCATCAACCGTGAGACATTGAACCTTCCCGTGAGAAAAGTCCGGCTGGAGATCATGAGTGTGCGCTGGGGCAGCTGCTCCAGAAAAGGCAACATCAACCTGAATACCGCGCTTCTCTTCCTTCCCGAATCCATCCTCCGCTACGTCATCATCCACGAAATCGCACACATCCGGCATCCCAACCATTCCAGAGCATTCTGGGAAACGGTGGAGAGTGTGATGCCGGACTTCGCTATTTCTCTGCAGCAGATAAAGGAGTATCGACTTCCGAGGCATTGAGAAACAATTGAATCATAAAGTGACGACCCTTATGACCTCACCCCTAGCCCCTCTCCGCTGCGGCAGAGAGGGGAATTGTTTTGTTTGTTTTTTGTTTTTCCCGTCTACAAACAAAAACAGAACAGTCCCCTTCTCCTTCTCAAAGGAGAAGGGTTAGGGATGAGGTCGAACAACGATTGCTGCGGCAAATTCCCAGTTGATGCTTCAGGATTCCTCGTGCCACCGTCCCCGACATCCGCTACACTGTCCGCCGATGCCCAAAGTTCGCAAGAAGGCAACGGTTCGGCGGCGAAGGAGAAAGAATGACGGTCTGCCCCTGGAGCCGCACACACTGCGGCAGGTGAAGGCTGTGCTGGCCATCGGGCTGGGGCTCGTGCTCTTCCTGGCACTCAAGGACGGTGCAGGACCGCTGGGAGCTGCGGTTAGCCGCTCGCTCACGTTCCTCTTCGGTGCGTGGAAGACGCTCTTCCCCGCCGCGCTGATCTTCCTCGGATGCTTGCTCATGATCGGTAGTGCGCCGAACATCGAAAGAAAGCGATCAGTCGGACTGTCACTCTGCCTGATCTCATTCCTCGGAATCGTGCAACTGACGGCTCCCATCCAGCAGCTCGCCGACAGACGCGATGAACTGGGTGGCGCCATCGGATTCATGATGTCATTCCCGTTCGCCGCTTTTTTAAGCCCTCAGGCGGGATTTATCTTACTTGGTGCGCTCTTCCTCGTCGGTCTCTTCATTACGTTCGAACCGGATATTCCGGGGATCATTGCGAATCTGACGAAGAAGGAGGAAGTGAAGAAACATCGTAGAGAAGAACCAGAAGAATTAGAGGAACCAGAAGAACCAG
>CAINWJ010000152.1 GCA_903854455.1 Candidatus Peribacteria bacterium
ATGAGCTCTCTCCGTGGCATTGTCTATGATTCAGCAAACAAGCGTCTCTTTGTTGCTGATTACACTAATAACCGTGTCTTGCAATACGACGCTGCGGCACCGCTCATCTCCACGACAACAACACTTACCTCTTCACTCAATCCTGCAGACGTGGGTGCGGAAATCACCTTCACCGCAACTGTCTCTTCCTCCGCTGCAACAGGGGTCCTGACATTCAAAGATGGAGCATCGACAATCGGCACAACGGCTGTAGGACATGGATCTGGAACACTGCTCACTTCATCCTTGGTACTCGGTCTGCACAATATGACTGCCGTCTACAGTGGCGACGATGTCTATTCCGGCAGCACATCATCCATACTGGTACAAGCAGTCGGCGTTCCTCTCCCCGCAAGCAGCAAACGTAACTTCTTCTACTTCTTCGGGTTGTAGGATATTTGCTGCCTCATCCTCGGTCCTCCCTCCGGGGAGAAGGATGACTTGCTCAGGTGCATGGAGATGAATCTATCTCTCTGTCCGACGATGTGCGTGGCACGCCCGGGACGCGGCGTCCCGGCTGCGGAGATCAAAGGCGGCATCCCGGCTGCAGAAAACAGAAACAAAACAACTCCCTTCCCCTTCGAAAAGGGGAAGGGTTGGGGATGAGGTCGCCTACTTCACCGTCTTCAGCACCTTCCGGAGTTCCGTCACATCGCGCCCGTACTTGGCGGCCAGGTCGGTCTGGATGCGCGCCTGTTTGAGATCCCTCATCTGCAGGTACACGAGTGCCAGATTGTAGTGCGGATCGGCGAACTCCTTGCCCCGTTCCAGCGCCCGCTCGCAGTACTCCTTGGCTTCCGTGATCTTGCGTTCCTGCAGATCCAGTGCGCAGAGGTTACTCAAGGTCACCGGGTAGCCGGGATCCAGCATCAGTGCCTGCATGAATGCTTCGCGTGCCTTCACGAAATCGCCGGCAGTGGCAAGCTCGATTCCACGATCATTGTTGCTCTGGATATCCTGCGCCGTTCCTTCCACGAGATCGCTCATGAGATCCTTGGCTTTCTCCTTCTCCGCCGGAGTCTGCTCGGTCGGCATCGCTGATTTGTCGGTCACGGTCGGCGTACCGATGGATGCCTGCTCCGGACTCGTCAGTTCCGACGGTTTCCCGGATAGGATGCGGTAGTACCACGCCTTGAGCGGATGTCCTGCCAGCGTGTAGATGTCCGAAACAAACGAATAATTCAGATCCGGATAGTTTTCACCGGCATTCGCGAGCATGCCATCGTACGCATCGGCAGCCGCCTTCCAGTCCTGCTGCTTCACCGCAATCGCAGCGAGCAGCTCATAGATCTTCGCGCGGTAGGGCTGCCTCGTCTTGGCAGCGTTGAGCAAGTCCTTGGCCTCCTCCAGTTTCCCCTCGTTTAAATAGTACTGCGCCAGTGCGGTGTGCCCCTTGGCACCATCGCTGTTGGCATCGACGACACGCTTAAGCTCGGCTGCGAGAAGCGGCCACTTCTCCTTCGGAACACTGCCCCAGAGGTTGTCGGATCCCAGGTTCTCCGGCGTCAGGAACGTGAAGCGGTCACGCTTGATGAGGTCTTTGTTCTGCGGCAGATCCTTCATGTACACCGCCACCCAGTCATCCAGGTAGATGATCGGCCAGGTCGGATCTTTGTCCAGAATGCCGGAGTAGGGGTATTTGTCCTTCTCATTGATCGTATCGTAGTCGACGAGCGCGAAACTGAAACCGTACTTCTGCTCCAGCTCCCTCCACTTGGCGGCGTCGATGCCGGCTTCGTACGTCTGGGCCATGTATGGGAGACCGTAATCGACGTTGCGTCCGTCGATGTACACCTTGCCGGTCGGATACCGCCGGTACAGCAGATACCCGCCGATGCCATAGGTGTTGAATGCATTGCCCTGCAAATGCTCACGCTCGACGTAATCTTCCGCACCGCGCGCCAGATCGTAGACGCCGTACCCGAAGAGCCCGTCCTTCTGCGCGAAGGATTGGTAGTGGTGACGCGTGAAAAGAACGAGACCGATCATCGCGATGACCATGATGCCGGAGGTGATGACAGGACGTGCGAGCAGCTTATCGATAAGGCGCTTCCATCCATCGTTGACCGAGAGCTGGTCGAACGTGACCGCCACAGCGACGAAGGCGAAGAGCATCTCGTGCCGGAACGCGAGGCGGGACATGATGCCGAGTGTCAGAACTACCGCCCACGAGAACGCGGGATGCTTGCGACTTAAGAGTAATGCGGGGATGACCGGCAGCCAGAGGAGTCCGGTTTGCGTGAGGTAAATGCCCCACTTGCGCGGCTGCCACTCCTGGATGAATGCCACGGTCTGATCGCCGAGGAGCGATGTGATGAACGAGAACGTCTCAGTAATGTTGGGCGAAACCAGGATGCCGATGCAGAGGAGCAGCAGAAGCCAGCCCGTACGCTTCATCGACGCAACGGCGGCAACGGTTCCGTCGCTATTCGATGACCGGTACCAGTCCCAGAGGTGCTGGAGGAGGAACGCGCCGGCGAGGATGATGCCGAGGAAGCAGGCGGCTCCGTGGACGTTGACCCAGATGATCTGAAGCCCGGTCAAAATTCCAATCGTTTTCCAGGACAATCCATCGCGCAAGGCTCGAATCAAGTAAAGGAGGAAGAGACAGAAGATGATGTACGTGAAGAGCTGCGGCCGCTCGACGAACCCGAGCTGTGCGATGTTGGCGGCGAAGACGGCGAGGATGGAATTGATCCAGAAGTTCTTGCGATCGATCGCGAGCAGGATGAGGAAGCAGACGAGCATCGAGAGTGTCCGCCAGACGATGATCGCCGTCGATCCGCCGAGGCTATAGATCCCGTACATGACGATCTGCGCCAACCACTCGTGCGTGGAGAGGTACGGCTGTCCGACCCGGGCGAAGGCGAAGGGATCGGTTGCGATGAGCGCATGCGTCTTCCACATGATCTCGCCGGCTTTGATGTGCCACCAGAAGTCTCTGTCGAAGAGCTTGTACGACCCGATCCAGAAGATGAAAACGATGAACAGGACACCGGTCGCAATATTCAAAATGCGCTTGAGATGGGGATGGACGGGCTTGTCGATGGAGAAGTCAAATGCTGTTTTGAGCTTCTGCCAGAGATGGAACGATCCAACCTTCGCTGTCGATTGTTTGAGGAAACTGCCGATTGCCGTCAGCCATGGCATCACGGTTTCACGGAAACTTTTCTTCGTGGCAGGATTTGGAATGGCAGGAGATGTTTGAGATGGTATGGCAGCGATCACCGGTGCAGGAGAGAGTAATACCGGATCAGTCGCGGCAGGGATGGCTTGCATAACAGGAGGTGCAGCGAGGGGAGTCACGAATGCAGATTCAATAACCGGCGGCATGATGTGCTCACCTGCGAGGGGTTCTGAAGAATGATGGAGGGAATCTGGCAGCTTGTCCGGCGAAGCGGAATCGGATGAGGGATGCATGGTCACTATTCTACGTGTCCGTGCCCAAAGACGCACGACCCAGAAGTGAATATTTTGTGCACATGTTTTGAGATGCATTGTCTTAAACCAACGTCGCGGCAACAACACAATCACGAGAGCGATGAGAGAAATCAGAGTGATGAAATCCGCCAGGTGCTGGAGGATCGAGAGGTGCCACGTCACAGGTTCGCCACGGCGGAAGGCCTCGAAATTCTGACGATCAGCAACTTTGATGAGCCCGCCATCCGGACAGTCATTCTCGTCGGGATACTGCATGCAGGCGGGATTGCGGAGGTTGAAGGATCCGCTCTTCTCCTGATCTACCGGTCCCTGAACGATGGGGCTGGCAAACGAGATCCCGAGCAACAGTGGCTCATAGCACGCGATGTCGGTGGCCCCTTGGAGGACGCTCTGCATATCCGCAACCCGCGTATCCGGACTATCCTGTCGGACGGCTGTCACCGACTGTGTCATCAAACGCGGATTGCGATCGATCGACGTCCGCAGTTGATCAATGGGAAACGTGAGCTCCAGCTGCTTGGTGAGCAGCACGGGACGATATGCTAGGAAGAAACCGGCGACGGTGACTGCCGCGGCGAACCAGACTAATGGCAACGTCCATCGCTGCAATCTGACATGCTGACAAGCCACCGAAAGCCCCAACACGCCGAGCATGGAAAGGAGAAGAACTGGAATGTAGAGGAAGCGGACAACAACGCGGATCGATGAGAAGACCGGCAGCATGTGGAAGATGCTTGCGAGGAGACTGTCGCCCCGGGCGAGCATCAGGAACGCAGTCATGACCAATACTCCGAGTACTCCAAGTAGAATTACTGGACGGCGACGCGAAGAATGCGATGGCATGAAGATACTGACGGCTCCCAGAACAATCCCAAGCATGACGATCGGCGAGAGGAACATGCTGTACTCATGCAGTCCCCAGATGTTCTGTTTCCCGGGGAAGAGATGGATGCCCTGCGGGAACCCCCAGAGCGATTTGAAGAAGAACGGCACGATGGACACATCCGCCGGGAAGCGGTCGATGGGTACGAAGCGAGGGAGGAAGCGAAGCACACTCCACACCGCGACGAGTTTGCTGAGTGAGAGGAGGAGTGTTGTAGCCGCTCCGCCGATCAAGCGCCTGCCGATGATGCGAACACGTTCCTGTGTCACTCCCAGGAGAATGAATTCCGCTGGGATCAGAAGTAACAGTGTGAGAACAGACACGATGATCACGAAGTAGCCGCCGGAGTAGAGCATGGCTGCGGTCAGGAGTCCGAGCAGTGCGGATCGTCGCTTGATATCGAATCCCACTCCCGTCCTACGATCCAAAATCAACCAGAGCCAGGCACCCGTGAGCGGGAGGATGTGGTACGTCAGGTGTCCCACCACCATATGCATGAAGTAGTAGCCGCTACTGATGATGATGAGTGCCAACACGTGGCTCCAGTCCCTAGAAAGCCTCAGCACATCGTTCCCAAAGCGGTACCACCCGGCGTATCCGGCGATGAGTGCAATGACGATCGTGAGCTGCGCGGATGTCCAGACATCCAGAAAGAATGCGAGTATCTGCGGCAGTGAATAGAAAAAGTCCTGCGGGTTGCCGTACTGCGGGAGACCGCCGCAGAAGAACGGCGTGAACCGGAGGGGGAAGAGCCCCTGCCGGAGGAAATGCCACTTCCCGGCAAGCATGTGCGGGAAGGCATAGAAGAAGTCGTGCCCGAGCATGGGATAGCTGGCATTGAGCCCCCAGACGAATGCGGAGAGAAATGCTCCAAGCGAAAGAATCCACCAGAAGGAGCGGATGAGTGCGCGGGGAGAAGTGTTCATAGGAAACGACGGCGGGAAAACGGGGGGATCATACCGTATCCTGCCGCACCTCGAAGTTCCTTTTCAGAGAAAATGAATTTTGTAGAGACGCCCCGCCGGGGCGTCTCTAC
>CAINWJ010000153.1 GCA_903854455.1 Candidatus Peribacteria bacterium
CTTCTGCCTCCTTCATACTGAATACGCCATACTCCTCTGGTCTCTCATAGAACATTCTCTACAATGATTTTATGCGCCTTCTTCGCCTCTCCGGTCGCAAGACATGCGAGCGCGTCAAAACCAAGGGGTTTCTCTGGAAGGGGAAGCACTTCTTCGTGCGATATCTGCATGGTGCGCCGCGCAGTACTTCTGCCGCATCATTGAGCTCCAGCGCGGTGTTCGTCGGAACGCTCACGTCCACCAAACTCGATAAATCGGCGGTGAAGCGCAACCGCATGAGGAGGAGATGCAGGGAGGCATTGCGGATTACATTGAAGGGATTGTCTGTCGCTGCAGGAAGAATCCCGCGCTCGCAACCCAATTCCCAATTCCCAATTCCTAATCCCTGTTTCTTTCAGTTGCTCCTCCTCCCCCGCTCCTCTAGCCTGTCGGCTGACTTCGGCGAGCTCACAAAAGACGCCGAGCATCTTCTCGCTTCCCTCCTCTCACGTGCCCGCTGATACACCCAAGTCCAAGACATCGACCGTCGAATTTCTCCTGACGTTTGCCATCATTTTCCTGCTCGCAAACTTCGGCATGAAGTACTTCTTCCCCGACCAGGGCAAAGTATTGCCGCCGGTTGTGTTGTCCATGGAGGCGGGGAGTGTTGCGCAGGGCAACGATCCTGCGGTCTTCATCCAAAACAATACAGAGAAAGATCTGACACTCCCCAAGCGCTGTCCGCAGCCTCCCGTGAACATCGCCTTCATTACGGTAAAAGCCGACGGATCCGAGGAAAAGGCGGATCTCATGGCGAATGCGTCGGTGTTACCCTGTGAAGAATTGTCCGTTGTCCATCCCAAGCAGAAGGTTCGTGTGTCACTGGCTGGCTGGAAGTACGCGCTCTTCGAACAGAACGGCAAGTACGAGATCAGCCTGGATCTGCCCGACGGGTTCGTGCAGGCACCGGCGAGCAATCGCATCTTCGTCAATTTCCAGATGACGGAGCCTGGGTTCTTTACCAAGCTATTTCGGACATTCATCTCCCGTCCATTATTCAACACACTCCTCTTCATCGGATCCTGGACGCCCGGGCGCAATCTGGGAGTCGCCATCATCCTCCTCACGGTGCTCGTGAAATTAATCCTCCTGATCCCGAACCAGCATGCGTTGGAAGGTCAGCGGAAGCTGCAGGAGCTGCAGCCGAAGATGGATGAGATCAAGCGCAAGTACGCGGATGACAGCAAGCGCGTGCAGGAGGAAACCATGAAGCTCTGGAAGGAGATGAAGATCAATCCGCTCCAGTCGTGTCTCCCGACATTGCTCCAATTACCCATTCTGATCGGGCTTTTCTACGTCATCAAAGATGGCATCTCCATCGAAACATCGCGTCACCTGATCTATCCGTTCTACGCCAATCTTCCCTCACCGTTCTTCGTGAATTCGTTCCTGGGTCTGAATCTGCTCACGCCCAACTTCTGGCTCATGCCGCCGCTTCTCGTGATTCTTCAGTTCATCCAGATGAAGATGATGATGAAGAAGCCCAAGACCAAGGCGGAGGAGATTGTCGTGCAGCCGGTCGGTGCCAGGAAGTTCAAGTTACCGAAGATGGATCAGCAGACCATCATGGTCTACCTGATGCCGCTCATGATTGGCTTCTTCGCGCTCAAGTTCCCGTCAGCGGTTTCCATGTACTGGGGCGCCTCCACCCTCTTTGGCATCGCGCAGCAGTGGTATGTGCTGAAGGAGAAGATGAAAGTGTAAGCGTGAAAGTAAGGAAGGTACGGTAGGTAAGGTACGTAAGGTAGGTAGTGGTTTTCACTTTCTTTACTTACCTTACCTACAATACGTACCTTACCTTTGTTACAATCCAATCACTCTCCCCCAACATCCATGCTCTCCTTCTCTGACATCAAGTCTCTCCTCGGCGACAAGGCCGACAGCCTCCTCAATTTCTCGAGCCCGAAGATCTCACGGGAGCGGTTGCATGTTCCGGGTCCCACGTTCGTGAAGGATATTTTCAGTATCTCGGACAGGAGCAAGGAAGTGCAGAAGAGTCTTGATCGCATGTTCAATCACGGGAACCTCGCCGGCACAGGGTATCTCTCGATCTTGCCGGTTGATCAGGGCATCGAGCACAGTGGCGGGGCGTCGTTTGCGAAGAATCCTGATTACTTCGATCCGGAGAACATCGTGAAGCTGGCAATTGATGGCGGATGCAACGCGGTCGCGTCGACGTTCGGTGTGCTCGGCATGGTTGCCAAGAAGTACGCCGACAAGATTCCGTTCCTCGTGAAGATCAACCATTCCGAATTGCTCACGTATCCGAATAAACCCGATCAGATCATGTACGGGACGGTGGAGCAGGCCAAGGAGATGGGAGCCGCCGGTGTCGGTGCCACCATTTACTTCGGTGCGCCCGAGGCCGGTCGTCAGATCGTGGAAGTCGCGAAGGCATTCCGCGATGCACACAAACTCGGGATGTTCACGGTGCTGTGGTGCTATCTCCGGAACTCTGCATTCAAAGTCGACGGCAAGGACTACCACGCGTCAGCGGACTTAACCGGACAGGCCAATCACCTGGGTGTCACGATTGAAGCCGATATCGTCAAACAGAAGCTTCCGACCAACAATGGCGGGTACAAGGCACTTAACATGGGGTCAAGTTCCTATGGCAAGATCGACGATCGGATGTATACGGACCTCTGTTCCGACCATCCGATTGATTTGTGCCGGTACCAGGTCGCCAATGGCTACATGGGTCGCATCGGACTCATCAATTCCGGCGGAGAATCGGGCAAGAATGATCTCGCAGCGGCAGTCGTTACGGCAGTCATCAACAAGCGTGCCGGCGGCATGGGGCTGATCTCCGGACGCAAGGCATTCCAGAAGCCGAAGAAAGAGGGCATCGAGATTCTCAATGCTATTCAGTCCGTGTATGCGTGCAGGGAGGTGACGGTGGCGTGACGGACAGTATTGAGTATTCAGTATGGAGTATTGAGTATAGAAGTCTCACCTTCATAAACAGCTGTATACTCCATACTGAATACTTCATACTCCATACTTTTCTTCATGTCTCTCACCCTCTACAACACCCTCACGAAGCACGAAGAAGAATTCAAGCCTCTGCGCAGCGTCGTCACCATGTACACCTGCGGTCCGACGGTTTACGGCCGTCCGCACATGGGCAATTACAGCAGCTTCCTCATGGCGGATGTGTTGCGTCGGTGGCTGGAGGCCGGACACGCCTACACGGTGAAGCATGTGAAGAACATCACCGATGTCGGACACCTAGTTGCTGATGCCGATACCGGAGAAGACAAGGTAGAGAAGGAGGCGCGGCGGATTGCCACGGAGAAGCGTGGGAAGGATGCGACCGTGACGATGGAGGACGTCCTCGCCGTCGCGGAGATGTACGCAAGTCAGTTCATCGAGGACGAGAAGGCACTCAACATTCTGGAACCGACGGAGCGACCGCGGGCGAGCAAGTTCGTTCCGGAGATGATCGCAATCATTCAGGAGTTGATCGCGAAGGGTCATGCGTACGAGACCGATGACGGTGTGTACTTCGATGTCCGGACGTTCAAGGATTACGGACAACTCTCCGGCAATACCTTGGACAAGTTGGCAGCTGGTGCGCGCGTCGCGGTCGACGAGCAGAAGAAGCACCCTGCCGACTTCGCACTGTGGAAGAAATGCGTTGGTCACAACGCGTCACACGTTCTCCGGTGGGCGTCACCCTGGGGTGAGGGTTTTCCAGGATGGCACATCGAGTGTTCTGCCATGAGTTCGTCGTTGCTCGGCGATCAGATCGATCTCCACACGGGCGGTGAAGACAACATCTTCCCTCACCACGAGTGCGAGATCGCGCAGAGCGAGTGCGCATCGCATAAAAAGCCGTTTGTTCGCTGCTGGCTGCATAAAAGGCACATCGATCTTGCCGGCGCCAAGATGTCCAAGAGTCTTGGCAATGTGTTCACTATTCCTGACATTATCGCCAGGGGATACTCCCCGCTGGATCTACGGTACTACCTTCTCTCCGTTCATTACCGGACGAACCTAAAATTCACCTTTGAGGGTCTGGATGCTGCACGCAAAGTGCGTCTCAAGATCGTCGAATGGATGGATGATTTGCGTGCCCGGAGTACGAAGGCGGTGCCACGTCCGACGAAGGATCAGGAGGTCTACCTCGGTCATCAAGCGCGCTTCGTTGAAGCGATGGATAGTGACCTGAATACACCCGCCGCACTCGCTGAAATTTTCGGTGCGATGAACACGTACTACGTGGTCGTGCAGAAGGGGACATTGTTCAAGGAAGATGCCCGCTCGTTCCTGACATTCGCCGATCTCATCGAACGCACGTTTGGTTGCTTCGCTTCCGACGCACTCGTGCTTTCTTCAGAGGTTCAGTCTCTGCTGAGTGAACGTGCCGTTGCACGGAAGGCCAAAGACTTCGCCGCTTCCGATCGTCTGCGTGACCAGCTCAAGAAGCTCGGCTACGAAGTGCGTGACGAAGGCACGGAGCAGAAGGTGAAGAAGATCTGAAAGCACGGCACGAGCAGATTGCTCACGCGTGAAGCTAGAAGATTGTCTGTAATCAAAATATTTTCCGCTGTCGAAATCTGTCCGGTTACGATCGGGCGCGAGCCGCGTTCTTCGTAGCTGCGACATCGTGTCGCAGTGTATTCAATGATGCACAACGTTATTTTGCTCTGATGTTTCAGAATCGAAACATGATCTAAAGTCCGTCATGCGTGCATGTGTTTGATATTCTCACTGCTCATGTGCCACTGACTCACCACACATGGTGTCAGGGGAATCTGACAATCAGCTGTAGTGATCCATCTTTAAGTTCATGGACGTGGTTGTAATGATTATTAGGTGATCAATTTTGTGTAA
>CAINWJ010000154.1 GCA_903854455.1 Candidatus Peribacteria bacterium
GACGACGAAGCAATTGCGTCTAATTGAAGAACGATTAAATGGCAGACCACGGAAAACGTTACAATGGCGTACGCCTCATGAAGCTTTTACTTCCTGTCTGAGTGTTGCACTTAGAAGTTGAATCCACCCGAGCAAAAAGAAAAGTACGACAAAAGAAATGCGTGTGCGCCGGTTCCCACGCCCCGCACCCTTTCTTGATGCCGGAAGAAATGAAAACCGATGAGAAAGGATGCGGGGCAGACCGCACACCCCCACCTGCGGCGCACGCCTCCCTTGGTGGAAGCAATCCATCTTTTTAGCTAGTGCATTCGATTTGCAATCAAGAATTCGTAGGTTCTTCATCGCATTCTCCCTGTGGTGCAATCTCTCTTTTTTATCTGCAAAAACTTTTCTCACAATCATCTGGATAAGTCCACTCGCACATGCTGGGATAATAAGGTACGATCCTCTCAAGTCACTCAGTTTTCGATTTCCGTAACGACTCCCCTGTGATCAACCAGTCTTCCCATAGCGTGCACAGCTTCCAGATGAGCTCCCCGTTCAACCGGGGTGCACGTGCATTAAACGCCTGATCCTGAGATCGTTCATCGAAAGTCCGAGTGGCAACCTATCCGTTGCCCCCTCTTCGTATGGATATCATCATTGTCTTCCTCGCCCTCCTCTGCGGACTGCTCTTAGGTCTCCTCGCCGGGTGGTTCTGGTTCAGTAAAGGACAGAAAATCAGCGCTACCCTTCAGGCGGAAATCGATGCCAAGGAACGTGAGATGCATGCGCTCAGCGTGAAGCTCGTCGAGTCCCGCAGTCAGATCAAGACACAGGAAGCAGAAGCCAAAGCACAAGCCAAGGAAATCATCTCCGGTGCCAAGCTGGAAGCGCAGGAAATCGTCCGGAAGCTGGAGAAGGACGAGGCGCGCATCGAGGAGAAGGAGAAAGGTCTGGACAAGAAGGTGACTGAAGTAGAGAGCCAACGGAAGCGACTGGAGAAGTCCGAACAGGAGATCAAGGAAATGCAGGAGGAGCTCCGGACATCGACCATCAAGCACCGGGAGGCGCTGGAGAAAGTCGCCAACCTCTCCGCCGAGGAAGCCAAGAAGCAGCTCACGAAAGAGCTGGAAAATGAATTTGCCCCCTACTTCGCCGCTCAGCTGAAGGAACAGAAGAAACGCACGGACGATGAGGCGGAGGCGTACAGCAAGAACCTGCTGGCGGAAGCCATCCACCGGTACGCATCCGAGGTCGCATCGGAATCCACGACCACGGTCGTGCAGCTCCCCTCCGACGACGTGAAGGGTCGCATCATCGGAAAAGAAGGACGGAACATCGTCGCATTCGAGAGTGCCACCGGCATCGACGTGATCATCGATGATACGCCGGGTGCGGTCATCATCTCCGGCTACGACTTAGTCCGCCGCTACGTCGCCAAGCTGGCGCTGGAGAAACTCGTGGAGGACGGTCGCATCCAACCCGCTCGCATCGAGGAAGTCGTGAACAAAGTGAAGGAAGAGGTCGGCAAGATGATGCTGGAGTTCGGCAAGCGGGCAGTCGAGGAACTCAATATCTCCGGCTACTCCAACGATCTGCTCAAGATCATCGGTCGTCTGCGGTTCCGCACCAGCTACGGTCAGAACATCCTCAAGCACTCCGTGGAGATGGCCAATATGGCCAGGATGATGGCGGAAGAAATCGGCGCAGATCCGTCCATCGTCGTCGAAGGCTGTCTGCTCCATGACATCGGCAAGGCGCTGGATCATGAGGTCGCCGGCACGCACGTCCAGATAGGTGTGGAGATCTGCAAGCGGTTCAAGGTCCGCCCCGAGGTGACGCACTGTGTGGCAGCACACCATGAAGACATCCCCATCCAGAGTGCCGAGGCGTTCATCGTCGCGGCTGCCGACGCCATCTCCGGCGCACGCCCGGGTGCCCGCCGCGAATCATTGGAGGCGTACATCAAGCGTCTCACGGAGCTGGAGACAACCGCCCGCAGCTTCGAAGGCGTCTCCAAGGCCTACGCCATCTCCGCCGGTCGCGAAATCCGCGTCTTCGTCGATGCCGGCAAGATCGACGATCTCACGCAAGCCCGCCTCGCCAAGGACATCGCCAAGAAGATCGAGTCCGAGCTCACGTATCCCGGGGTGATCAAGGTGAATGTGATTCGCGAGCGGAGGATCGAGGAGACGGCGAAGTGATGAAGGTACGGAAAGTAAGGGAGGTAAGGAAAGTAAGAAACGTGGTCGGTCCATGAAGTACGACGCCACCTTCCATACTTCCCGTACCTTCCGTACCTACCCTACCTCCACTTCCTCCCCAATCATCAACGCCAGCGTCATGAGGATCAGACCGCAGGCAAAGTAGTAGTAATTGCAGAATCCCTGGGTGCCGAGGAAGAAGAGCGAGAGGAAGATGATCGCGAAGCTGAAGACAAGTGTCGTTCGCTGATGTATCGACGGCAGGAGAAATGTCAGCCCCGATACTCCGAAGCCGATAACGAGCGTCCACCACTTGCCGAGGAGAATACTGTGTTCATTGAAGAGGTAAGCGGCAAGGGTGAGACTGTCCGCCCGAAAAGCGGTCTTGATCTGGAAGAGGATCGCGTTCTGGATAAACGCCGCAGGATCCCAGATGAAAAACGGCAGTGCGATCAATACTGCAGGAAGCAGAAACCAGAGCAATGAACGCAGTGAGCGTGTGATCCTGAGTGCAGGGAACATGGCGAGTACCAGATATTGCTTGAAACTCACGAACAAACCGAACGTTGCTGCGGCAGAGCGCAGGAATCCTGGCCGAAGAAGCAGAAGCGCGATGCAGAGAACCGCGAGTGCACCGGGATCGACCCATGACTGCTCCAGAACGAACAGCCCCCGCGGATGCGCCAACCAGAGGAGGCAGAGAAGCTGCCCGGTAGTCTCGTCCTTCCTGCGGACGACCCACCAGAGGAATAGTCCAACGAAGAGAATGGATACTGCATTCAACAACCGGACATCCCCCGTGAGCATTCTCCCGACAACGGCAGGGAGGAGAGTGATAGGCGGATACACAAGAGTCACGGCAGTAGTCCAGGAATTATCGTTACCACCGTACGGATCGACGAACGGCGTTGTGTAGGGATTGAGACCGTGGAGAAGGGACGTACTGGAATCCCGCAGCATGGAGAAGACATCGATCACGGGCGATGGCGAAGCACGGAGCATGCCGAAGTACAGGGAAGCGAAGAACGCCAGACAGACAATGAACAATCCCCTGCTAATCCAACGGGGAAATCTCGTGAATGAGATGCCAAGCATGATGAGTGTCAATAATCCGAGCAGGAATGAGAGTGCCTGAAAACGCTCAGCAAACGCGAGGGAATGAAGATATATCCCCGGCGTGACCGGAAATGCGACGAGGAGCGAAAGAAGAATCATTACAACACAAGCGACCCTGATGATGACCTTCGATACGTGAAGATGCCCCGACTCCATTCGGAAGAACATGCCGGCTACCACAAGCATGACCCAGCCGATGCCGATCCAGGCAAGTGCCCGTAGCAGATACATGCCGTTGCTGATGAGCAATGCATAGGCGATAACTCCGTAGGACATAAGTAAGAGGAGTGGCACCGCAATGGATCGGACGCGAATATCTCGCAGAATGAATCGGATCGGCATAAGCAAATTCTACGTTGAGAGAAGAAGGTGAACAATGAAGGGTAAGGAGGCGAAAGATTTCAAAGATAATCATCGTTCCGGATCAAAAGCAAAAGGTATGGAGACATTTTTTCAACTAGACAACATGGTAAGTAAAAAACTCTGAAATATTCTTCATGACAGAGTCGGGTGGGAGGCGCGCCACGGGGGGTGAAGGGGAAGGCACTGTTGCGCCGCAGCGCGTCGACGAGATGGCTCCGAATCCCTGGAGGAGCCAGCGAGGAGACACAGTGCCGTTCTGGAGGAGTTGGCGCGCCGGCGTTTTGGCTCCACCTTTTTCGCCGGAAAAAGGTGGAAGAAGCTTCGTGCCAGCAACTTCAAATACTGGAACAATCTACTTTCTCCATACCTTAATTGGGATTGACTTCTTTGTTCCCCTGTTCAGTTGACCCCCCTCTCCACTTCCCCTAGACTTTCCCGGCTTTCGACGATACGATCCCCGTCCGAGGGATCTCGTCCCTCTCCCCTTTTTCCCCTATCTTTATGGCCGATCAGAAAAAATTTGACCGCAAGAAGACGCACGTGAACGTCGGTACCATTGGTCACGTCGACCATGGCAAGACGACCCTCACGGCCGCCCTTTCCATGAACTTCTCTCCCGAAGATGAGAAGAAGGCGTACGACCAAATCGACAACGCCCCGGAGGAGAAGGCTCGCGGTATCACCATCAACACTGCACACGTCGAGTACGAGTCCGACAAGCGTCACTACGCACACGTCGACTGTCCGGGCCACGCCGACTACGTCAAGAACATGATCACTGGTGCCGCCCAGATGGACGCCGCCATCCTCGTCGTCTCCGCCGCCGACGGTCCCATGCCCCAGACCCGCGAGCACATCCTGCTTGCCCGTCAGGTGAACGTGCCGTACATCGTCGTCTTCCTCAACAAAGTCGACATGGTGAAGGACAAGGAGCTGATCGACCTGGTCGAAATGGAAGTCCGCGAGCTGCTCACGAAGTACGGCTTTCCGGGCGACAAGACTCCGATCATCAAGGGTTCCGCTCTCAAGGCGGGTGAAGGTGATCCGGAGAACGTTGCCAAGCTCAAGGAGCTCCTCACGACGCTGGACACCTACGTCCCGGATCCGAAGCGCGAAACCGACAAGCCGTTCCTCATGTCCGTCGAGGACGTCTTCTCCATCAAGGGTCGCGGCACCGTCGCCACGGGTCGCATCGAGCAGGGTCAGATCAAGGTCAACGAGGAAGTGGAGATCGTCGGTATCCATGACACCAAGAAGACGGTCGTCACGGGTGTTGAAATGTTCCATAAGCTCTTAGACTCCGGTATCGCCGGTGACAACGTCGGTCTCCTCCTGCGCGGTATCGAGCGCACGGACATCGAGCGCGGTCAGGTTCTGGCCAAGCCGGGTTCCATCAAGCCACACACCGAGTTCGAGGCCGAGGTCGTCATCCTCACGAAGGAGGAAGGTGGACGCCACACACCGTTCTTCAAGGGTTACAAGCCTCAGTTCTACGTCCGGACAACGGACGTGACGGGTGAGGTCGAGCTGCCAGCCGGTGTCGAAATGGTCATGCCGGGTGACAACGTGAAGTTCGTCGTCAAGCTCGGCGCCCCGGTCGCCATCGACGTCGGTACGCGCTTCGCCATCCGTGAAGGCGGTCGCACAGTCGGTGCCGGTGTCGTCACGAAGGTGAACAAGTAGTAATCAATGCCCTTAACCGCAGGGATGGAGCCCTGCGTCTGTTCTTTCCCACCCTCTCCCATGTCTCCTGCCAAAAAGGTTGCCCCGAAGAAGAAAGTAGCCGCCAAAGCGAAAGCTCCGGCTGCCAAGAAAGTCACTAAGCCAACCAAGAAGCCTGCAGGAGGTACGGGCAAGGGTGGGAAAGTTCTTGTAGCAAAAAAGGCTGAGAAGGCTACCAAAGTCGTCCACGCTGAACCAAAGAAAGCTGCCCCAGCTCCAGTTCACCATGAAAAGAAAGCTGACATCGCCGCAGCAGCAGAGAAAGCGACCGTTCACGCCACCGCTCCAGCCAAGAAAGAGAAGGAGGCTCCGGCAGCAGCAGTGAAAATGAAGGGTATCCGCATCCGCCTCTCCGCCTTTGACCATACGGTGATCGATGATGCCGCGCTCAAGATCATCGACACCGCCATGCGCAC
>CAINWJ010000155.1 GCA_903854455.1 Candidatus Peribacteria bacterium
GTCGATTCCTCCCTCACCCCTAACCCCTCCCCCGAGGGGGAAGGGGGAATGTTTCTCCCTTCCCCCTTCGGGGGAAGGGTCGGGGATGGGGGAAGCAACCAATATTCCGCAATCCTTGATGACCCGTTCCACTGTTTCCACAATCGACCTCGATGTCCGCTTCTGGCTCAAATCTAAGAGCACATCGCGAGCATGAATGAATGTGTTCCGATCATGCAACTCCACCGGATCGTCGGAACCGGGAAGGTTGAACTTGAGCACATGATCGAGGAGTGATCCTTCCTTCGGTCGACTACCGAAGATGCGGCCGAGATCAGCAGGATGACAACCGAAGCACGCGCAACCCAGTGCAGCAGCCAGAAGTCCGTTGTCTTTGGGATGGCAGATGGCACGGAGAATGATGATCGCCTGCGAGACCAGCGGATGCGTCAGGAGATCGAGCTTGCCGGTGAGCTGTACTGGAATCCCCCGCGCCTTCAGCACGTCGTAGATGGGACGAAGCTCGGCATTCGTCTGTGTCAGAATCGCCATCTCATTCGGGAGAATCTTCGCCTTCAGCCGATCCTCGATCAGGTCGGCAATGAGCCACGGTTCAGTCGTATCGCTCGGGGAGAAAATCAAACCGGGAGCTGCCGCCTTTCCTTTTCGATCGGACTTCAAATCCTTGGTCAGCCCGTCGATCCTCCCGACCAGCCGCTCGGTATTTTTGCCGATCAAGGATCCCGCGGCATCCAGAATTGGCTGCGTGCAGCGGTAACTGGTGTTCAGAACGACGATCTGCGCCGCCGGGAAACGGGCGTGAAATTTGAGGATGTTCTGCAGATTGGCACCCTGAAACCGGTAGATCGCCTGATCGTCATCCCCGACGACGAAGAAGTTCGGCTTGTCCTCGGGTGTGCGGGCAAGTGTGAGGAGATCGAGCAGCGCGTACTGGGCACCGTTCGTGTCCTGAAACTCGTCGACGAGTAGGTACTGGAACCGTTCCTGCAGACTGGCGAGGAGCCAATCATGTTCTTTCAGAGCTTCGATCACCGTCAGGATCATGTCGTCGTAGTCGTACCGACCGCTCTTCTTGAGCTCCTCCTGATACCGCAGGAATACTTCGATGAACTCCGTGAACTTGCGTGCCCGCAGAACATTCTGCTCATGCGCCTTGGTCCCCGCTTTGCTCTTGCCTGACAACGCCGTTTCGTATTCCTTCGCGACTGAACGCAATCGACCGGCATCGGTCACTCCTTCCCGCTTGAGTGTGCTGATCCTGCCGAGAATGTCCTTGATCCTGAGATATGGGTGCTTCTTATTCACCAGTACCAGATCCGGCAGCAGCGAATCAATCACTTTTTTTACCGTCCTGTACCGTTCCACATCACTGATCTGCTCCAGCATGGACCAGGAATCGAATACCAGTGGGTGACTCTGGATGATGTCGTTGCAGAAGCCGTGGATCGTCGAAACGGTGACACCATACGCATCCGACCCGATCAAGTCCCGGAGCCGCTCGCGCATGGATTGTGCGCCGGAGTTGGAGAATGTCAGACAGAGGATATTGCCGGGTCTGGCATGCGTCTTCTTCAGAATGTTTGCGACTCTCATCGCCAGCACCTGCGTCTTGCCGGTCCCCGGTCCTGCCACCACCATCACCGGACCCTCGACCGTATCGACAGCGAGGCGCTGGGCGGGGTTGAGGCGATGGAGTTGATCAGTGAAAGAAGGCACAGAGAGAATGTAGAATGGAGAATGGAGAATGTAAAATGAATGAGGGTCATATGTGCCGCGGGTAGGAAACCCGCTCCCGTTTCAAAAAAGATATAGTATTAAAATGGGGAGCAGGATTCCTTCCTGCGGAGCAAGCAAGTCATTCTTCTTCCCTTAGATGACAATCGCACTCGCAACTCTCAGCTTCTGCATTGGTCTCGTCGGTACATTCGTCACTGAACAATTGGTGCAGATGATCCCATTTCTCCGGAGCAAGCTCTGGGTTCCACATCTTCTGTTTGGCTACCACATCCACTACAGCGTCGTCGGTTTGCTCTGCGTGATCATCGGTCTAATGCTTATTCCTCAAAAGCGCCTATTTGCATTGTGTACCATCGCATTCGGCATCGGCATCATAGTCGTGCATTCGATTTCGGATGGGCGGTTGATATTCATTGAATGATGGTTGAGCCGCAACATTTTGCGGCTCTACAAACATTGTGACCCGTAGAGCCGTCCCAATGGGAGTCCCAATAATTTTACAAATCAACATCCCCTGATTCGAAATATCAACCTTGCTCGCTCTCCAATTATCAATTTTCCATTTTCCATTTCGCCCTCACCCCACCGTTGCCGTCACCACCGTGAGATACGCCATAGCGAACGCAATCATGAACACAAACCCGCAGAGCCAGCAGATGAATCCGAACTTCACGGAGAACAGCATGACCGATCCTGCGATCAACATCACGAACCATCCGATGACGAAGAAGACGAGCAAACCGTAGAGAAGGCGCAGGAGAATGGGAAACCAAAGCCCACGAGTTCGCTTCATACTGAGAGCAATGCTCTGGAAGACGCCACCTTCGCCGGAAAGCAGGATCATGGGAGCGATGGATAGTCGCGGCAGGAAGTAGAGTGCCAGCGGCAAACCCAGCACCGGCACCCAGATGAGCGAACGGATGAAGATCATGAAGACCAAACCGAGCAATGGGACAATCACGAACGGCATGTGCAGGAGGAGATCGGATGCCGGTCTCGGACCACTGATACTCAGCATGTAGAAGAAGAGCATGCAGAGAAGCAGAACAATCGCATCGAAGACGAAGACACCGAATGCTGCCGAACTCATCCGCGCCAGGTAGACCGGGAACAGTTGATTCTTGTCGACCGGATTCTGCGTGCCGGCTTTCATGCTGTCTTTCTCGGCGGAGGCACGCAGCAGCAATGAATCCAGACTATGGGCATCGATGCCTAGGATCGCACCGGAAGATGCTGTAGTCGATCCTCCGGTGCTGCCGGACCCACTCAGTGCGTTGAATTCAGTTTCCATCCTGCTCTGGATCTCATCGACAGTGAGACCTGTCTGATCAGCAAGTCCACGCAGGACGCGATCGGTCGAACGATCCAGGTACGCCGATCCGATGGCGAAGAGCATGGCAAAGCAGAGAACCCCAAGCAACACAGGCACCGCCTTCTGCCGGAGCAATCCGAATGCTCCGACAAGGAGAATGATGAGTGGCGGCAGAGGATGACGGGGCATGGGGACGGGAGAAGTATTTGAAGAATCTCATTTTCAAAGCTACAAATCGCGTGTCATGGTGAGCGCAGTCGAACCATGAACACGCGCCATCATCCTTCGACTGCGCTCAGGATGACAATATTACTTTTATCCCTTCGCCGGCACCGTCGTATACGCGCAGCGATCACACTTGAGGAAGCTCTTGCCTGCCTGGTGAATCTCGACGAGCGTTCCCTTGCGACACTCGGGACAGAGCTTGCCGGTGAGGAAGCTCGGTGAGGAATAGGCGGAAGCAGTGGCGCCCTTGGCACCTGCGGTCTCGCGGATGCAGGCGGAGCGCGGATGATCGCGGAGCTTCTGGAGAACCTTTGCTTCGATCTGCCGGATACGTTCGCGCGTGACGTTGAACTCCTTGCCGACCTCTTCCAGCGTGTGACCGATGCCGTCTTTGAGCCCGAAGCGCATCTCGATGATCTTGCGCTCGCGCGGGGTCAAATATTCCAGCATGGCGTGGACGTTCTCCTTCCTGAGCTGACGATTGGTCGCATCGAACGGGTTGACCGCCTCCTCGTCCTCGATGAAATCACCCAGCTTGGAATCCTCTTCCGATCCCACCGGAGCCTCCAGTGAAATGATGTCCTGGCTGATCTTCTGGATGTGACGGACCTTCTTGATGTCCATTTCCATCTCAACCGCCAATTCTTCAACGGTCGGCTCGCGTCCCAACTCCTGAACGAGGCGGCGCTGCGTGTGCGTCAGCTTGTTGATGGTCTCCACCATGTGCACCGGAATGCGGATGGTGCGTGCCTGATCGGCGATGGCGCGGGTGATGGCCTGACGGATCCACCAGGTGGCGTAGGTCGAGAACTTGAAGCCGCGCTCAGGATCAAATTTCTCGACGGCGCGGAAGAGACCGATGTTGCCTTCCTGAATCAAATCCAAAAATGACAACCCGCGACCGATGTACTTCTTGGCGATGGAAACAACGAGTCTCAGGTTTGCCTCGGCCAGCTGCTGCTTGGCGCCGGCATCACCCTTGCGGATGCGACGAGCCAGCTCCACTTCCTTGCGCCCGTCGATAAGCGGTACGCGTCCGATCTCGGAGAGATACATGCGGACGGAGTCATTGGAAATTTCCAGCAAATCGACCTCACGCTCCTTGCGCTTCTTCTTCTCATCGGATGCGGCTTTCTTGTCATCCTTGATACGAATGCCGGCCGTGGCGACAACTTCCAGCGACGCATCATCCGTATCCGCAGCCGTCGTGGCACCGGAGCCAGCTTCACTGTCGAGTGCCGCTGCCGTCTGTGCTCCTCCCTGCGACTTACGCTGCCAGATCAACGTATCCTTCACGTCGATGACGTCGATCCCGAGATCGACGAAGAGCGTATAGACGCGATCGAGCAAATCGATGTTCTCCTCGGCATTCGGCACCGCCTTGAGAATCTCCTGATGGGTAACATACCGCTGCTCGCGACCCTTCTTCACCAAATGGCGTATTTCTTCAGGAAACGCCTTTAACTCATCATCAGTCGGCTGATGAATGAAACTACGTGGATGGGAAGCCATAGAGCTTGCGGAGTCTACACGGAGAGCCTCTGGAGCGCAAAGCGGATTTCAACAGAATCTAGGCGACGAGAATTCTTTGTAAAGCAGGTAATGCTACCTCTGCTGCTTCCCTCCCTGCTGCAATAAATTGTGCCGCCTTGTCGAAGCGAAGGGCTGATCCGGAAAGCTTAGGCTCGATCATCACGTCACACAGTGCTTTTTCACGCTCCAGCATCTCATGTCCGCGATCCAGATACTCCCGCCAACCTGACGGAAGAAATTTCTGGAGCTGACCGTAGCGGGGATTCGTATCGGTCCCGATCAAAAAATCCGGCGAACACTGTTTCTGGAGAGCGGAAGCCGGGATGGCTCCGACGTGCACGAGATCAATGAACGTATCGGTACCGATCTCAACCGGAGAAAAGGCGACGGGGATGGCGCTCGACGCCAGCAATGCATCCATCAAACGTGTTTCATCAGGAAAAACATAGGGTTCCACCGCATCGAAGAATCGATCAGCGAACCCCGGCAGCACGATCTTCTCCCACGGTATCGGACGCTTCACGCGACCGGCGACACACACGAACGGCATCCTGCAATCACCGATCTGTGCGTTGCCGATGGAGGGCGTCAGAATGTCTTCAAGCTGCTGCCGAAACAAACCGCCATGGAGCCCTTGTTTCAAAGGCCTGTCAGAAATTCGCGCGATTTTGAACACCGTCAACTGCCGTGAAACCTCGAGAATGTCTTTGACCGGAACGCCAAGTGCATAGACACCTGCAACGATGGCACCCATGCTGCTGCCGGCAATGCAATCGATCCGGATCTTCTCGCGCTCCAACACTTCCAGAACGCCGATGTTCGCAAGCCCCCATGCAGCACCGCCGGAGAGGACGAGACCGGTTGTTGGCATGAGAGTATGGTAACGGCGAAGAGGATTCCAAGGAAACCAAAGAAACCAACGAACACGAACATCCTTGGACTCTTTGGATTCCTTGGTTTCCTTGAAATCACCGTCCTTCATCGCCCCTGCGCCATCTTCTGCAACTTCAATACTTGATTGTACTGGGTTAAGAGCTTCGCCTCTTCATCGGGGCGACCGCGCTGCCTGGCATCCCGTAGCCCAACGACAATCTCCTTCTGCTTCTCCGCCATCCGGTCACGGTTGGATGCGACGGCGAGCTTCTTGAATTCCCGAACCGCCACACTCTCCGACCACGCGGGGAATGTCTCCTCGCAATAGAGCGCGAGGATCTTGAGCCGCTCCTTGAAGACCGCATCCGCCTGAATCCCAGTCAGAATTTCCTCGACACTCTGCATCGCCGGAGCAGTGATGAGTGACTGCCTCATGGCTTCCAGCGGCGGATTCTCGACTGGAATCAATTCGGACAGAAGAGAGCGAACGCCGGGGTAGAGAAGTGCCAGACCCAGGCAGAGCTCGAAGCGGGAATAGGATGCAGAAGGCGCCACCGCCATCGCCTGCCGCTGAGGGGTAAATTCCTTCTGCTGCCACGAACGGAAATCCGCGGCAAATTCACTGGTGACGATTCCGAAGGCAGATGCCGCTTTATCGAGGTATGCGCGGAGTTCGACTGATCCGGTGACGGCGGCGAGGAGCGGGAAAAGTGCCGACGCCATCGTGCGCTTGCCGGCAGGTTCACGGATATCGGGCATCGTCTTCAGTCGCGCGATCACCGCATCGATGTACGGCACAGCTGTCTCCGTGATGATCCGCTGGAATTCGCCGGCATCTTTCTGCACCAGCTCATCGGGATCCTTCGCCGGCAACGTCACGGAATAAATCTTGAGATTTGCGCGGCAGAGGAGATCGAATGCGCGACCGGCGGCGAGCTGCCCGGCATTGTCCTGGTCCAGGCAAAGGATGACCTCGTCGGCGTACCGTTTGATGATACGCACATGCTCCTCAGTCAGCGCGGTACCACTGACGGCGACGACGTTCTGGATCCCTGCTTTGTGTGCGGCGATCGCATCGAAGTAGCCTTCGACCAGCACGACACGATGCGATTTTCGGATGGCATCGCGGGACTGGAATAAGCCGAATAACACGGAGGATTTGTTGTAGAGAATCCCCTCCGGACTGTTCACGTACTTGGCATCGGCGTCGCCCATGGTGCGTCCACCGAACCCGATGATGTTCCCCTGCGCATCCGAAATGGGGAACGTGATCCGGTGACGGAACCGGTCGTAGATCCGCTCTTCGTTCAATTCCTTCTGAATGCCGAGCCCGGCACCGACGATCTCCTTGCGACTGAACCCAGACTTGAGCAGATGATCGTAGGTTTCAGAAAATGAATCCGGCGCGTAACCGATGCCGAACTGAGCGATCAATTCTTCCGGCACACCGCGCTTGGCTACATACTCGTTCGCCACCGGCACCGCCTTCAGTCTCGATTGGAAAAATGATCGTGCAGCTTCCAGACATTCACGAAGCCGCGTCTTCTCGTCCTTGGAAATCTGGGGCGCTGCCGCAAATCGCTCCTTCGGCAGTTCCACTCCGGCTTTTTCGGCGAGAATCTTGAGCGCTGTTGGGAAATCCACGTTCTCGATCTTCTGGACGAAGCTGAAGATGTCCCCACCGCTCTGGCAGGCGAAGCAGTAGGCGATCCCCTTGTCCGGTGACACCAGCATGCTGGGGTGCGAGTCGTTATGGAACGGGCAAAGTGCCACGAAGCTCCTGCCCTTCTTCTTGAGCTGGCAGTACTGTGCCACCAGCTGATCGATCGGAAGCCGCATCTTGATCTCGTCCTTTGCGTCCATGGGGGAGGAGTATAACAGGTTTACTGGTTTGGTGGTTTGGAAGTTTACTGGTTTCACAGCAATTCAATAATCAGAGATTTTCTGTTTCAAAACTCAACTACCAAACTACCAAACCAGCCGTCAGGCGGACATCCTCACGACCATCACGCCGATCTCTTCACCCGCCTGTAGACGTCCTTCCGAAACCCGACTTCCACGATTCCGCAGCGCCCACCTGGGTACTTCCTATAAACAATCCGGACATTTCCAACTCTGCATCGAAAGTACCCCGACCATCCCACGAGAGGATAGACATCCAGACGCTGCACATCGCCAGCGAGTATCTGCATCATTGCTTCATCGACACGGTCACGCAGAGGACGAGTCAATACCCGGAGAAACTTACTGATTCGATCCATACGTTATCGACGGGAAGAAAGCTTGGCGTTCTTTGTGCGATCTTCCTCTGCCTCGACACGCCTACGAGCAGCACGAAACATCTTCTGAAACCTGCGCATATCCATTCCCAGCGGAAAGCGCAGTCCGAAGGATCCATCGGCCTCTTCGTAGTACTCGATCTCCGATACGGGTCGAATAAGGAGTCCGTCCGGCGTTTCCTCGGCAATGAGCCTGGTAGCAGGATGCCGATCACGCCACTTCTTCGGCAGTGTGATCATGCCGGTTTTCTGGACACTGAGAGTAGCGAGAACCATGGGAAAATGAGAAAGTAGTGAATAACTATATTCTATAGAATCTATAGAATTTGTGCAAGGCACAACATCACTCGTTGCTTCCTTGGTTTCTCGCATTCCTTGGTTTCCTTTCCGTTAGGCGAACATCCTCACCACCTCCCTCGGCAAGCGATTGAGAATCGTCCCCTGCTTGAGCATCCCGCGACCGAAGATGGCGGGGCGACCGAGTGCGGGAGAATCGATGGCGAGCAAAGCATCGCCGTCGCGAACCGATGCTTGATCGAAGCGGACATTCACGCCCTTGAGCGACTGACGCATCTCATCTTCACTCAGAACAATCACCTGCTTGGTCGCTTCCCTGCCACGGAGTGTCGCCATCTCATGGGACAAGCGCGGCAAGCCGTGATTGGTCAATTTGGCGAAGGGCAATCCTGCCAGGTAGGGATTCACGGGCAACTTGAGATCGATCGCCGCCTGCGGCACGATCATCATCTGCTCCTTGCTCTCAACCAATACCTCGTCATCGCGCATGAACGATGAACCGAACCAATCCTCCAACCGATTCTTCGCCTCCTTCATGCGCGCATTGGCAACGAGCGACCAGCGATGCAGCTCCTGATCCTTCCATGATTTCTGACGCGTCGGCGCCTTCTTCCGGAGAACGGCGCAGAAAAAGCCTTCAGTATCGTAGGTCTGAGGCCAGAGGCGAAGAAATGGAAAATTGAAAGTTGAAAATTGAAAATTATTTTTGAGAGATTGCTGAACCCGAATTGAATCTTCGATCGCAATTTTCAATTTTCCTTTTTCAATTTTCAATTCGTTGTCGCTCGGATCTATCACTTCGAGCTGATCACTAAACTTGTTCAAGATTGAGAGCACCACATCCTCATTTTCCTCGGGTGTCAGTGTGCAGGTGGAGTACACGATTCTGCCACCGACTTTGCAGGCATGAACGGCAGATTCCAGTAACTCCCGCTGCAGCTTGGCCATCTTGCCAATGTTGTCGATGGAGCAGTACGTCAGCGCATCGGAATCCTTGCGAACCGTGCCCTGTGCGGTGCACGGCGCATCGCAGAGCACACGATCAAACACCTCCGTCATGTTGCCGGCGAACCACTGCCCGACCTTCTTCGTCACAATCACATTGATCACGCCACACCGCTGGAGATTACTGAGCATCCCCCAGATGCGTTTCTCCTGGACGTCGTTGGCGATCAGTAGACCGCCGACCTCCCTCACCCCGCCCTCGCTGACGCTCGGGCACCCCTCTCCCGAAGGGAGAGGGGAATTACTCCCCTTCCCCCCTCGGGGGAAGGGGCTGGGGGATGAGGGAAAAAGTGCATCCGCAATCTGCGTCGTCTTGCTTCCCGGCGCAGCACTCATGTCTAACACACGATCACCGGGCTCAGGATCGAGCAGCGTCACCGGCAGCATGCTCGCCGCTTCCTGCATGTAGAAGTACCCGAGCAAATGCAATAAATCTTTCCCGAGCGCCTCTTCACGATCAACTCGGCCTGCCGACCGTAGTTCTCGGAACGAAGGTCGGTCGATGAAGAATGCTTCCTTGCACCACGGCACCGGCTCCAGCTGCCAATGCTTGGATGCTCCCCACTTCTTCAATTCCTCAACGGAACACTTGAGCGTGTTCACGCGAAGACTCTTGCGTAGTGGCTTCAGGCTCCACTCGTTGAGAGCTTTGAGATCGGTAAACGCCGCGTAGCGATCGAAGGCCGGAAATGACGTGGGCTGATTCATCCCGGCGATTGTAGCGGAATTGAATCACGCGCAGCCGGATACAATCTCTACACCACCAAACTCACCAACCTCCCCGGCACATAGATCTCCTTCTTGATGGCGCCAGTCAGATACTTCTGAACATTCGGCAGTTCCTTGGCAGCCTTCAGGATGGATTCTTTAGATGCGTCCGATGCGACGATCAGATCACCGCGGACTTTGCCGTTGATCTGGACGACAACCGTCATCGTATCCTCCTTGATCAATGCCGGATCGAACGTCGGCCACGATTGTTCAATGGCGAACTTCTTCCCGCCGAGAACTGACCACAACTCTTCGGCTAAATGAGGCGCCATCGGGGCCAACAACAATGCAATGATCCGGGCTGTTTCCTGTGATACCGCCTCTTCTTTTTCGATCAAATTCAAAAGCTCCATCAGCGCGGCAATCGCCGTATTGAAATGCAATGCCTGGATGTCTTCCGTGACCTTCTTGATCGTCTTGTGCAGTGTCGCCTGAACCTTCGGCGAATCTTCAAATTTCTTCTTGGACTTCTCAGTGAGCACTCCATGAATCCTCTGCACAAACCGGACGATGCCTTTGATACCCGTGTCGCTCCAGTCGCCGCCGTCGGTGAACGGACCCATGAACATCAGGTACATCCGGAACACGTCGGCACCGTACTGGTCGACGAAGGAATCCGGACTGACGACATTTCCCTTGGACTTGCTCATCTTGGCGCCCTTATTGGTGATGAGTCCTTGGTGTACTAATTTTTTGAACGGCTCACTATGTGATACGAAGCCGAAATCCTTGAGTGCCATCATGACGAATCGAGCATAGATCAAGTGCATGCAGGCGTGCTCGGGACCGCCGATGTACATACTGACCGGCATCCACTTCTTCTCCAGTTCCGGATCGACCAATGATCCTTCGTTCAGATCGCGCTGCGTGTACTTCCCCTTCTTGTTCTGTGCGCCCAAATACATGAGCGAGTAGTAGCTGGAGCAAACGAATGTATCCATCGTATCGAACTCTGGACGCCAGCCCTTGCCAAAGATTTTCTCGGTGCGCGCAATGAACTCTTTGCTGAGCCTGAGCGGCGACTCCCCCTTCGGCTTGAACTCCACGTCCGTCGGTAGGACCCACGGCAGATGCTTCTCCGGCACCGGATGTGCGTTGCCTTCGGGATCGTAGACGATGGGAATGGGTGCGCCCCAGTAGCGCTGGCGTGACAGGAGCCAGTCACGGAGACGGTACTGCACGGTTGGCTTGGCGATGCCGAGCTTCCCCATGTGCTTGATGATGTCCTCGCGTACCTCGCCCCAGCGACGTCCCTTGAACACATCCGGCTTCTGCATGATGCCTTCGGGAGCTTTGGCGTAACAATATTCGAGATTCTTCACCTTCTCGGCTTCCTTCGGATCTTCCGGAAGCATGACCGCACGAAGCGGAATGTCGTACTTCTTGGCGAAGGCGAAGTCGCGCGTGTCATGGGCGCTGCAATGCACGATGCCCGTGCCGTAATCCATGACGACGAATGATGCCACCCAGATGGGCAGATCGCCGGTACCGAAGGGATTATCGACATAGCGACCGGTGAAGATTCCCTCCACGTGCTCGTCGAACTTGTACTTCTCGGTTGCCTTCAGCTTCTTGATCTTCGCGACGAACGCCATCACGCCCTTCTCATACTTGGTCCCCTTCACCAGCTTGGCGACCAGCGGATGCTCCGGCGCGATGACCGTGAACGTCTGCGCCATGAATGTCTGCGGCACGGAATCGAACACCTCGAACTCATCGCCGAGATCCTTGATCTTCGAATGAATGTTCACACCTTCATTCCGTCCGATCCAGTTCTCCTGCATGATCTTGGTCTTGTTCGGCCAGTCTAAATCCTTGAGTCCATCCAGCAATTGCTGTGCGTACTTCTTCGTATTCCAGAACCACTGCTCCAGCGGCTTCTGAATCACCTCCGTCTCGCACCGCTCGCACTTGCCTTCCCACACCTGCTCGTTGGCAAGCACCGTCTGGCAGCTGGGACAGAAATTCACATTGCCAAGCTTCTTGTAGGCAAGACCGTTCTTGAACATTTGGAGGAAGAGCCACTGCGTCCACTTGTAGTATTCGGGATTGGACGTGTTCACCATCTTGTCCCAGTCGTACATGCAACCGATGCGCTTGAGCTGCTTGATCATCGTCTCCACGTTCTTCTTTGTCGACGCATCGGGATGGATGCCAGTCTTGATAGCGTAGTTCTCGGCGGGCAATCCGAAAGCGTCGAAGCCCATCGGCGTGAAGACGTCGTAGCCTTGCATGCGCTGGAACCGCGCGAAGGAATCCGCCGGACCGAAGTTGTACCAGTGCCCTACGTGCAGCTTGTCACCTGAGGGATACGGAAACATGACGTGGGCGTAGTACGGCTTCTTGGCTTTCTTGAGGTCAACGGAATACACCTTTTCCTCTTCCCATTTCTTCTGCCACTTGGCTTCGGTTGTCGTTGGATCGTAGGGGTGTTGCATGTGCGCAGTGTACCCATGGAGTGAGAACACGGGAAATAATTGACCGATAACATCTAATATTTTATAGTAGTAGTATGGATACGCCACGAACATTTAGAGCAAATGATCTCACGTCGCATAGAGCAATCGGGCAATTTCCTTCTGATTTTCCGGTAGGAAGATATATCGGAGATGGTGACCACTACAATTTGGATACTCTGAAACAAGGAGGGAAATCCTTGGATGCAATAATCAGGGCTCTCTCTGAAATGCGAAATCATCTATGGCATTTTCTCGAAATGAATGATGGTCCAATTGTATGTGCAATTCTTAAACATATGCTTTCCACTGAAAACCGGATACGTCTTGCAATTTTTCATCAACTCTATTCATCTCCCGCACATCTTGAACAGATTTTCATTTATCTTCGGCAACAACATGACGTATTGCTCAGCCAACCTCGAAAAAAAAAGAAGCTTTTGAAATTCAGAGTTCCAAAAAAAGAATTGGACATCCTCGCAGCAATGCAAAAAGCAGGTTTTAACATAAGAGCAGTGAGTA
>CAINWJ010000156.1 GCA_903854455.1 Candidatus Peribacteria bacterium
AAAATATTTGGCTACTGCATTCGCTGTTACGACCGCAGCAGGTGTTGCAGGCATAGGAGCTGTTCCGGCACTGATCGGTGCCGGCTTGTTCTGGGGAGGCAGAAGTCTGTGGCGCAAGTTTCCATTCAAAACGAAGCCGGAGTTACTGGAATTCAGTGCTGCAGAGGAATTGCAGAAGGTTGGTGGATTACCTCTGGGGTCCATCGAGTGGGAACATATGGAGGGTGGAGTGCTCTACGATCCCTCAAGCTTTGATACCTGGGCTGGGACGGAACTGGGTGAGAAGGCGAAACCATGGGCTGACCAAGTGGCGATGAAAACAGTACCGAATCAACTCAAAATCAAATTGGAGACAGGGCAGTTCCGGAATGCCGCAGAATTTGCAGCTGCATGGGATCCCTATGTTTGTGCAAACTTGAAAAGTGGGCACAGCGCGGGAACATTACGAGAATTTGAAATGAAAGTAGAAGAAGCTAAAGAAGAGCTCAATGGTCTCATAGCCAGGAGAACGGAATTGGATGCAAAGATACGCGCTATTTTGACTCAACCACCACCCATGGCTCCAATGGGTGCAACGACAATGCCGCCAAGAGACAATTCCCTTGTAGATAAGTACGAAGGAGAGAGGAATCTCTTAGAAACTCTGGAGGATCCGACAAAAGGAAAGATATCCGAAAAACGAACACAAGTAGCAGAAGCCGAACAGAAATTTTGGGATGCAAAGCGCAAGGATGACTTACCAATGTCCCTTCCCGACATTCAAAAGAAAACGGAGATTCGTGAGGCATTCATCATTATGTCGCGCAAGCATTACGATAAATTCAGTCCCAAGAAATCCACGAGCCTGGCGGGCAAGGTACTCTCCTACGTCGGAGGCAAAACATTGAGTGGTGTCCAGAGAGGCGGCAGTGCGGTGGGCAAGGAACTGGGTACCATCGCTATCTCTGCCGGAAGGATGGGATTGGTGGGATCTGCCATCGGAGCGGGTGCCTATGCATTGGCGGGATCGAGCATCGGTTTGGCAGGTGCCGGAATCGCTTTCGGTATAGGGGCGGCTGTCGGGTTATATCAGTACTCCGCTAGCAAGTTCCGTACTCCCGTCGTTGTCAATGTTGGCAAGCCAGACGCGGAACCAAAGAAACCTGATAAGCCCGCTGAACCGAAACATTAATATTTCCATTTTCCTTATTCACCATGTCCAGTCCAGCAGCACCAGCGGCAAAGGAGAGTGCCAAAGCTCCAGAGAAAGAAGGAGCGAAGGCGGAGAAGCCGAAGGCGGATAAGGCTGCAGAAGCCGTGAAGGCGCATGCAGATGCGACGAAGGAGGAGGCAGAGAATCTCTTCGCGCAGAACGGAGCGGGAGGGAATATCCTGAAGCAGCCGGGGGATTCCATGTTGCAGAACATTCTGAAGACCTCTGAGATGCCCACAATGGATTTCAATACTGCGAAGAAGGGCATGGTCATTCCCGCTATTGCGATGCATCCCATTATTGTACCGGCGGCCATGGGAAGTATCTGGGCGTACAAGAATCTGACGAAGATCCCCCCATTTTCGCTCATCGAACGTGGGAGGAAGGGGCTCTTCTCGCTTGTGAAGGCATCCTTGAATTTGGCTACGATTCCTGCCAGATATGTAGCGACCGGTGCTGCGAATATTGCCAAGGTCACTGCGCTCCAGCCCGCTTACAATGTTGTCAGTAGTGTCATCACTGCACCGCGGAAAATTTTAGAAGGTCTCCTGACGAAAGGAGGAGAACTGAAGAACCGAAAGGGCGAAAAGATGGGTATCTTTGGCGGGGCAGCCTACGGCGTCAAAGGTCTCGTGAAAGGTATATACGGCGGTATTTGCAATATCGCACATCACCTCGGTGAGCTCTTCAATGCACATCCGTACTTCTTCAGCGCAACAGCACTCGCCCTCATCGGCACTGGCGGGCACATCTTGCCTCTGGCTGCACAATTCGTTGAACTACTGACGAAAGCCATCGGTTATGGCATCGCACACATTCCCTGAATATTTTGTCTAACACACACACCAATTCACCGGCTTCTGGCAACGGGATCATCGCTGGTCTCAATAAGCTTTTCAGTCCTCGTGAGAATAAGGTTGCCGAGAACATTGGCACGAACATTATCACGACAGCCGGGAAGATCGGCAGTGCTCTGACGCATACCGTTGCCACGGTGACGGACATACCCATCGGTGTAGCTGAAGGTGCGTTTGAGGGCGTGAATAACGGTATCGGGTACGTTACTGAGCTTGCAGATAAATATATCGCTCAGAACGTCAATGCTTTCCGGGCAAAATATTTCAAGATCCTCACGGATCCATTATCTCTTTTCAGAAGTAGAGGTCACGCTCGCATGGCAGGTGCACATTGATCATTATCTCATGTTGTTATTATGCCTAGTCCCGCTGATCCCTCGGTACAGCATCAGCTCCTCGCGGAGCAAATCTACGATTTACTGATGGCGGAGATCGAGCCGGAGCTGTTGCTTGCGAATATTCCGGTTCTGGATGCCAGGTACGCAGCCGAGACACCGGAGGAGCATGTCGCACGGATGGAGCGGTACGCGGCAGCCTACAAGAAATTTGATGCGGCGTTTGCGGCGTTCAAGGGTGATGTCACCGGTCGCGTCCGGGTCGCCAGGCGCGCATCGCTCAGCGAAGAAGAGGCAAAGGGGAAGTCAGAGGAGGCGAAGAAACTTAGGACGATGATGGATGAGAAGAAATAGAGGAAATAGATGGAATAGAAGAAAAAGAAGACAGGAGGATATTTTGGCTTATGCTAAGAATCTTTCCTGTTCCATGACCTTACGGGACAGCCATGAGAATTGGCTTCTTTCCATGGGTGATTGTCCGGAGAATTTTGGAGCGCATGGTACTGTCACCGGGTTTATGAACATCATTTCTTTTTTTGATTTCTATGCATTCTGCTGCACACGCAGGTCACTACCGAAAAGAAAAAACTGCTTTTACAAAACATCTCAGGAGAACCATGACAATCCCGGAGCAGGTTCTCTGGTCTGTGCTTCGTGACCGGAGATCACGAGGCGTAAAGTTCCGACGACAAGTGAACATCGGTCCGTACATTGTGGATTTCCTGTCCAAAGAGCATCGACTCATTGTGGAAGTGGATGGCGGCATTCATTCATCGTTCGATCGACGTGAACATGATGAGCAAAGAAGCCGCTATTTCGCCGAACATGGTTTTCACATTGTTCGTATGACCAATGAAGAAGTCATGCGCGATTTGTCAGGTGCATTGGAGAAAATTCATCGAGCGATAGAACATGGCGGGGGATGACCTCACCTCTAACCCCTCTCCGCTGCGGCAGAGAGGGGAATTGTTTTGTTTGTTTTTTGTTTTTTCTCGTCTACAAAACAAAAAACAAAACAACTCCCTTCTCCTGCTCACAGGAGAAGGGTAGGGGATGAGGTCATTTAATCCCTGTTTTTCCGCATCCATATGTGGTAAAATAGATATGAAAACAAATTTCCTATGCCCGACGATTCATCCAATCAGGATATGGCGGGGATGCCCGAGAACGGCGAAGAGCTGTACCGGTTCTTCATGGAGGAAGTGGAGCCTGATCTGCTGTCGGAGAACATCGAGCATCTGGATGAGATGTATCCCGGGGAGACGCCGGAGGAGCACCTGAACAGGTACCGTGGATACTCACAGGCATTTTATCTTTTCGACGAATTCCTGAAAAACATCGATGCGACTGCCGAGGCTGAGTTCAAGAGGATTGCCAAAGCCATGGATCTGGCGGCGGAGCTGGAAGAGAAAGGGAAGGTGCAGGAGACGCTTGACGGCATAGAACAGCAGATTGCCGCATTTGCATGAGAGAACACCGTCTCACCACCGGCTGGCATCCTTCATGTTCCTGGAACGGGGAGGGGAGACTAGTGTGGGATGCTGAGAGTTCACGCAGTGGAGAGCCTTCACATCCTGAGGAACATCTAACTGATGCACTTGCGAAAGCAAACGAACAAATCGAAGCACTACAGAAGGGTAACAACGACCTCACGGACAGGGTCAAGGTTATGGAGGAACAATTAGCGGCTGTCCAGAAAGCAGCACCAGTCGTCGATCGTATCAAGAACAGAGAAAAGCGTTTAGCAAGTCGCCCCTCTCTCTCAGCCAGTCCATCATCTCCACGAGAATACTATGCGAAGGTTCGCGAGAAAATGCAGCAGGACAGGGTCGCGAAGAGACAGGAGGACATGATGAAGCACACAATCGAGTATCTAAAGAAGAACAATGATAAGCCTAATAAAATCTTGGAGAGGGATAGATATAAAGATGGGAAAAGTTGGAAGGAGCAGTACGTCGAGTCCGAGAGCGGTACAGGGTCGTGGAAGAAGATTGAGAATTCGAAGAAAGCAGCCGAGTTCCTGACCAAAGAGGAGCGGCAGAAGAACAATCCGCTCGTCACTGCGCCTACATTGGCTCCGAAGGACGATACGCGGAGAGATGAGCTGATTCGCCAACAGGCATCGCGTGAAAACAGTTATCTGAACGGGACACCCGGATACAGGTCGCCGACAGTGAACGACAGTCCGCTGGGTTCAGAGCTTGCGCTGCAGCAACGATCCCGTGAGGCGATTCTTGGTACTAGTGTGAGATCGGGGTTTGCCAGTTCACCCACCGTCACGCACTTCGAGAGAGGTCGCTTGGATGGTGGCGGCAGATTTGGAGTTGGTAGCACTGAGAAGTTAACGGTGACTCAAACCTCTTCGAGAATTCCGAAGCAGAAGGAAGAGACAAAAAAGAGGCCCGAGGCACTGAAGAAGCTTGATGAGAATATTGCTTTGGCTGAAAAAATTTCCTACGAACCAGAGAGTACATTCAGGACCAGTAAAGATTATCCGGGTGGGATCGAGACAGGGATCCCTAATGGCGGGAAATTAGTGCTGACTGTCAATGAAGGAAAATTCTCCCAGATCATTGCGAAAGATTTCGGGATCAACCAGCGCATAGCCGAACCGATCATCAGCAGAATACAAGTGCAGGATTTGGGTGTGGGAGATACACCTAAGATGAAGGTGGCAACGATTCAGAATGCGCAGGAGCTGCTTCATGCTTTTGCGCAACAGTTTGCCTCCATGGTTTATCGGGAGAGGGAGGTCAGTAAAAATATCCGCACAAGAAGTGTAGATTCTACTTCTTCCACTACGAAAACTGAGGAGGTCACTGCTGCATCGGAACGGCAAGCAGAAAATCTCGTGATAAAGAAGGAGAACAAGAAAACGGAGAAGGCGTCGGATAAGAATTCCGAGGATTCGAAGTCAAATCCTCCATCGGATAGTACGTTCAAAGAACGTTCTATTCGCGAAACATCTACTTCCAATTCGAACAAAAGTAGCAGTTCGCAGGAAAATAATTCTTCAGTGAATATTACCAGGTGGGATCCAAAAAATATTCTTAGCGATTCAAGCAAAGGGGAACTCGTGGTTGCCACGGACGTTACCCGTGAAGGAATGTCTTCCACGAAATTCAATAGTTGGCATACAGGCAGCCCACCGACAATTTTGCATTTCATTGGACAAGGAGGAGCCGCATCGTACAACATTCCGTTTTCGGAAATTCCTTCTGGTAAGGCATATCAGACAAAGGATGCCAATGTCATTGTCATTCGTAATGATGATGGATCTGCAGAGGTGCTGATTCGTTCAGGGCAGTACAATGTCCAGGGTCGTTACGGCAGTAGTAATGATCGGGTATCCGTCGAAACACCTGATGTTGAGAAAGGAGGCACTCAGAAATAGTGATATGGATTGCTGATGGGATGGCATCTCCGTGAGGCCTGCGCTACCATGCGCGCAATTTGCATGGCATCACTCATTCTCGCTGATGGCACGATCTTCACCGGCCAAGCCTTCGGTGCACCGGTCGATACGGACGGTGAGGTTGTCTTTTCCACCGGCATGGTCGGCTATCCGGAGTCTATGACGGACCCAAGCTTCCGCGGACAAATCTTGGTCTTCACGTACCCACTCATCGGGAATTACGGAGTGCCGTCGGAAGAGATGAACGAGTGGGGATTTTCGAAGTACTTCGAGAGCGAAAACATTCACGTCCGTGCCATCATCGTCAGTCAGGAGAGCCGCGATTACAGTCACTGGAACGCCCATTCTTCATTGCATGATTGGATGGTGAAGCACGGGATTCCGGGGATCTCGGGCATCGATACGCGGGCGCTGACGAAGAAACTGAGGGAGACGGGGGTGATGCTGGGGAGGATCGAACAGAGTGAAGGGTCAGGGTCGGGGTCAGGGATCAGGACGATCGAAGATCCGAATGAACGAAACTTGGTCGCAGAAGTTTCATGTAAGGAAGTAATCACCTACGAACCGTTACCAGCGACCAGCGACCAGCGACCAGCGACCATCGTTGCCTACGACTGCGGCATCAAGCGGAACATTCTGCGTTCATGGCTCAAGAGGGGAGTGCGTGTGCATCGTGTGCCGTGGAACTATGATTTGAAAAATTCCAAGTTGCAGTACGATGGTGTCTTCGTGAGTAACGGTCCGGGGGATCCCAAGAAGTGCACGGAAACCATCGAGCAGATCAAGTATGTCATCCAGAAGAACATTCCCTTCTTCGGAATTTGTCTCGGGAATCAGCTCCTGGCTCTGGCGATCGGTGGGGATACGTACAAGCTCAAGTACGGGCACCGGGGGGCGAATCAGCCCTGTATCGAGGGATCAGGGATCAGGGATCAGGGATCAGGGGATGGTCAACGATGCATCATTACGTCGCAGAACCATGGGTTTGCAGTCGATGCCAAGAAGTTGCCGCAGGGGTGGCACGTGTGGTTCACGAATGCAAATGATGGATCGGTGGAAGGGATTCGTCACGAGTCGGGCAGATTCTTTTCCGTGCAGTTCCATCCGGAAGCGACACCGGGACCGGAGGATGCGGGGTATTTGTTTGAGGAGTTTCTTGAAGGTGGTGAGGGGATGAGCATCGGGATGGGCTTACCTGCTCCGCGCCCGCGAACGGGCGCTCCTAGTTAGTGAAAATGATTTTTGTATGGGGAGCAGCCGTTCTCGGCTGCGGTGGCAAGAAATCAGATCGATCTTTCGGATGATAGATATTTCTGACAAACTCGGAATCTAGAACCGGTTACCATACATTTCTCCTATGACCTCTCAATCTTTCTGCATCGTTTGCACGAAGAAATCCCTCATCGCTCCGGATGTCTATGAATTGATGTTCACGAAACCCGAAGGATTTTCCTACAAAGCCGGGCAGTTCGTCCTCTTCGAGGTCCCGCTCGTCGACAATCCCGCTGATCTGCAGCCGCGGGCGTACTCCATCGCCTCTGCCCCGGAGGAGAAGGATCTGCTGTTCGTGATCAAGCTGAAGCCTGGAGGTCGTGCCAGCCGGTGGGTGTCGGAGGTGCTGACGGAAGGATCGGTCGTGGGCATGGGCAGACCGCTCGGGCTTTTCACATTGGCACCGGAGGATCAGGGGCACTTTGTCTTCGTCGGGACGGGCAGCGGTGTTGCTCCTTTGCGGTCGCACCTCGTTTCCTGTTTGGAGTATCGCAAATCCAACGCTGGGATGGATCTGATCTTCGGGGTCAGAAACCGCGAGGATTTGTTTTGGATCGATCACTTCGAAGATCTCGCCCGCAGGCATTCCAACTTCCATTTCCACCCCACACTGAGTGCACCGCCCGTCGACTGGACCGGGATGAAGGGGCGGGTCACGTCAGTGATGCCCGGGATCATCAAGGATTCTGCTACGACGAAGGTCTTCCTCTGCGGCTCACCTGCCATGATCGCGGATACGAAGAAACTGTGCATCGAAACTCTGCAGATGCCGAAGGCGAACGTGCATGGGGAGGGGTATATATGAGGGATCAGGGATCAGGGATCAGGGATCAGGGATCAGGGATCAGGGATCAGGGATCAG
>CAINWJ010000157.1 GCA_903854455.1 Candidatus Peribacteria bacterium
CGACGTCATCGAGACCATCGCTCACACAGATTTCGGTTCGTATGTCGTAAGCCAAATGGTGTCACGGTATACCAGACAAAAAAACCATCCGGAAGATGAGACAACCACATTCATCCGAACGATTGATGAGTGGCATAGCCGAAATCGACCAGGCGCGCGCAACGAGACACAGGAAAAGATGCAATCTGCTGTATCGGAAATTATCACCCGACTCCAGAAATCCGCGAAAGATCAGGAAGTGATCACCGTCTCCCCCTGGACGGATGCAGACGGAGCACTGACCATCATGCTCCGGAAAAAGAGGGGGGAGGAAGCGGGTGTACCGGCATACAGATATGCAAGATGCGCGAAGCTACGTATCAGTGCAGGGAGTGGATTCGACGCATCTTCTTCACTCCTTTCCGATCAGCAGAATTTGTCCATCACCCTGTCACCATCGTCCACGCCTCATGACTGGCAAAGGAAGAATCAGGAACAACAAATAGGCATGCTCCTCGATTCTCTCAGGAAGGAGCTGGATACTGAAATTGCCGCTCAGCCATTCCTCACAGTCAATACCGCTGACCACACTTCCTTCCGATTCTTCGAGAAAAATTCCTCCCGACCGGCACTGACTACCGCCCGCATTTCCATCGAACAACGAAAAGGATTACAGGAATTTTTGACGCAACCTGACAACCAGGGGTCAAACTTCGAGGCGACTGATCTACAAGAAACCTCTGCACTTCTGAAACAATACCTCCTGCTTCATCCTGACCTGTGGCAGGAAACAGGGCACATGGGGCTTCTGAAGCCAGAGGATCTGAACCACCTCACCCCGGAGCAATCGATGGAACTGGCGTCGAGAGTTGTCGCTCACATGTTTGACTATAACTATGCACAAGCTGCAGTGACAAAGCGCGTGGATGGTCAGTATGACATCAATGAAGAATACATTTCCCAACTTCCCACTGCGAAACAAGCTCACGTCCGCAACAACCCACAGATCTACTACGAAGAAATCTGCGCAATCGACAAAACTGGTGCACAGACGTTCCTCAAGCGGAAAATGTCCCAGGAAACAAACGGTGATGCCGCTCCACTGCTCATTGTTTGCCGGAACTACGCCAGCATCATGAAAGCCTACATAGAAGCCATGAAACTCTGGCAGGACCCGCACAGCAATTACCTGCAGAATCTCTACTGTCTCCGTATGGATTCAGACCGTCATGTATGGAATACCTTCGTCTGCCTATCAACTGACGGAAGTATGAAAATCCTCACAGCCGATATCACCCAAGGTGATGCTGGTGCGACAATCGATGAGGACATGCTGTTCTTTTCCAGTAATAAGATTCCCTTCACTCTGGCTCGAATGCTCGAAGTGGGATTGATCGGCGATGCCGAGTTGAAACAGGTTGAAGACACACAGAAATCCCCGGCAGTACACGATAGCGTACCTTCCGTGGATACCATCCGTAGCATCGCTTCAAGAAACGAAATACGTTCCTTTGGATATCTTCTAAAGATACGTGCAGCCGAAGAGAATGGAAATCATCAGGAGGCAGCCAATCTTGCCAGGAAATATTACGATGTCATCGGCTCCAATTATGGAGCTGCTATACTTCTCTTCAACTCACTCAAGGGCGGTCTTGATCTTCATAAGGCATACACTCCGTCACTGACAGTGCGCGCACTGAAAACACGGAATCCGAGCAAAGCGTACTACAAGGAAACAGTGAGCATGCTCAACGAGGAGATGCTGAAATTTCATCGAGAAGGCAAGATTCTAAAAGCAGCCAAATCCGCACAAGATATTTACAATGCAATCGGATCCATCGATGCCGCAATCCTTCTCGTCTACAACTCACTCGAAGGCGGACTGAGCCTGCACCAGCAATACAAACCGTCACTAACGAATTACGTTCTTGAACAATGTAAAACATCACCGGAGATCCAGAAGAAATACGCCAGAGAATACAAGCGGATTGTCGAAATACTGGGACGCCGAAAGGATGAATGAGTTGCCGGATGATAGAGTACGGAAAGGCAGCATGGCTGTTGAAAATGCTCTTCTCCCTCGATTCCCGATCATCCTGTTACCCAATATTCTCCCAGAAACACTTGTGACAGTAGACCACGTACGGTGCGTCGCTGGGATACACCGAGATCATGGACTCGCTGCACTTGTCACACGTCCGCTTATAGAGCTGGCGTTCACTCCTAAGCGCCATCCGCTGGCGGTGACGACATGCGGGGCAATGATCAGGGAGTGGCAATTTCTTCTGGTCATAAAACTTGGTTTCGGCGGCAATGACAATGAAGGGCTTGCCGCAGGACGGTTCCAGGCAGGTCAGCTTGATAGGCTCGGTGACTGTGGATGTGGTGGCCATGATCAGAGAGGGGGAAGGGTTTGGATGACTGGATCGGTTTCGGTCGCAAGACGCTTCGCTTCGTAATCGGTGAAGAGGTAGGGCAGGAGGTTGTACTGCTTCGCATCCTTCAGCTCTCGCTTGATCCGATCGACTGCCTTCGCGTACTCCTCCGGTGAATACGGCTGATTCAGGATGTGGTACTCCTTGTTCTGCAGATACACGCAACCGAAGCAGTTCTTCAGGTTCTTGGACCAGGCACAGAACTCGCTATCGCTGGAGACATCGCAGTGAAAACAGAAATTGAGGTTGTACCCCATAGGGCACTGCACGCACTGGTAGCACCATTCGTCCTCAAAGCACATGGAGAGATCGCAACAGTTCTTATTACCGTTTGTTTCAATGTTGTAGATACAATCCTCCATCGCGAAGGAATCGTGACAGTACAAACATCCTTTGCACTCAGAAAGGTGATTGCCGATGCAGTCCTCGCAGCTGAACTGCTGAATACCCAGGTTCGGAGTTGTTCGCCTCACCTCCTCGACTCGTGTTCGGATCCCCTCGCGATGCACGGCATTGCCGAGATCGATGGTCTTGATGCGGCTCTCGTACTCCTCCTTCGTGAGCTGCTCATTCCACATGCAGTACTGCTTCTTGAAGAGCCCGGCACAACCGAAGCAATCCGAACACCCGAAGCAGTCCTTGCAGAACCGACAATCTCGGCAATTTCCGCAGTCCTGACAGTAATCGCACATGTAACAGGTGAAGCAATCGATGCACTCGGCACACCATTCGCAGTTGGCGCAGAACGTGAGCCCAGAACAGCTCGTGCACTTGCGGGAATAACGACTGTAGTACACATCTTCGCTGTAGAAGATCCCGAAGCAGTAGTAGCAATTTTTGGACTTCAAAGCTGCATCAACGAAACCACAATTCTCCGCACCCACCTGCTTCACATTGTAACGCGGTTTTTCGAGGAGGAGCCGATGGAAGTCGGAGAGGAAGGACATAATCGAACGGTCGAAGCGGATGTCGCCAGCATGGCACATCGGAAATAGTTTGTAATAATTATGCTGACATAAATAATTCTAAATCATATAAATTCTCTTTTATAAGCCAAAATATTACTATATAATACTGGTAGAATTTCATTCTACATATGCTGAACCAGCCTGAGTTACGGCGAATCATCGATCAGCTCAAGTCCTTCGGTTGTAGTGAGCAGGAGGCGCAGATCTACCTCCGCTCACTGGAGATGGGGCCGTCCTCTGTGCAGGAAATCGCGCGGAGGATGCGTAGGAACCGCGTCACTATTCACAGTGCCGTCGAGCAACTCATCGAGAAACAGCTGCTCTTCGAAACACGACGCGGCAAGCGGCGACTGATCGTCGCGGAAGAACCGGTAGGGCTGCTACGTCTGCTCAAGAAAAAGGAGAATGACCTTGTTAGCCTCCGAAGCAACATTGAAAACATCATTCCCCTCCTCGCGTCACTGCCGTCGATCGACCAGAACCTGCCCACCGTCCGGTTCTTCGAAGGTGTCGACGGATTCAACCGCATGCTCGAAGAAACACTCTCCGCCAGAGGAGAACTTCTGGTTTTCAGTTACGTCGACCTCTTCTCGGGATTGATCGGCCCTAATAACCTGGAACGATACTTCGTCGATCGCGCTGCAAAAGGTATCCATTCACGCCTGCTCTTCCCGACATGTCCATTCGCCGAACGTGTTCAGAAGAAAGAACGTGAGTACAAGATCCAGATCCGCACATTGCCGAAGACGATGGTCTGGAAGTCGGGCATCTTCTCGTGGAATGACTGTCTGGCACTGCTCTCGTATACACAGCAGCATCTGACCTGCACCATCATCGAGAATAGAGACATCGCAGAGTTCTTCCGGAAGATAATTTTTGAGCTGTGCTGGAAGGGTGCGGAGTGAGGGTCGGGGTCAGGGTAAGGGTCAGAAGGAAACCTGTTGAGATAATTTGCTCATTCCAGTTTCCCGACCCTGACCCCCTCCTCCGATTACCAGACATCCGTTCCCCCCTTCCACACCATCACCATCTGCCGCTCGATGATGTCGCGAAATGCGGGACTGATCCTTTGCCAATCCACTATGTCCACCTTCATAGGAAGTGTAGAAGTAGCAA
>CAINWJ010000158.1 GCA_903854455.1 Candidatus Peribacteria bacterium
CGAACACCGCAAAATCCGCGATGTTGACATGTTGATCAGCGAAACATTTGGCAATGTTGTAGATCATGCCAGGCACGTCGTGTGCGTAGACTTCCAGCTTCATCACGAGGGCATTCTTATCCTGCACGCGAGTATGCGGAAGTAACCCTAGGAAACGAAGAATATGCTGCAAAAACGTCGGCGCATCCAGGATGGACCGATACGTCTCCGCCGCCTTAGCTACTCCGAGCTGCCCCGCGCCAATTCTACGGAGAGCTTCGTTAAAGGAAGGAATGCCCAGAGCTGCCGTGAAACGGCGTTGCGTCGCTTCACGATAGAACAGCCACCAAAGAGGCAAGCGCCACTTCCCGATTTCGGATATCAGGAGTGATCTGCCTGCCTTGCGTTGCGACTCCTCGGGCAACTCGGCCAGCTCCTGCCTGATGGCTTTCTTGGCATCCGGCAAACGAACCTGTTCGGACCACATGACCCGACGATCCAGTGCCGTATCACCCCCTTCAAACAGAAGTAGCTCAACAGTATCACCACCTTTGAGCTCATGCGTCGGCTCGTACGGATGACCGTTGACCTGCACACCTTTGAGTGACGTGAGGTAATCGGGATTCATGAAGAAAGCAAAATCGACTCCGGTGGCACCTTTGGGAAGCGCAATGATCTCGCCACCAGTCGTGAACACATTGATCCGCTCCAGTACGACATTCTTCACATCTGTAATGAACTGATCCCGGTCGAAGGGCGTACTGCTGAGCGAGGACAGTGCGGACATGATGTCCATACCTCCCCGCTGTTTCCATGCGGTCGCCATCCTTCTGGTCGAAAACCGGTGCATATCCTCGGTCTGGATGCGCAGCCGGAGCTCATGATTGCGGGAGAGAAAAATAGTCGTATGTAGTGCCCTGTAACCGCTGGGCTGGGGAGCATTGATGAAATCCCTGAAGGAAAGGGAGCGCATGGGATAGCGCATGTGCACCTCGCCAAGAACGCGATAACACATCCGGGGATCCGACGACTCAGCGATCACGATGCTGACGGAATCGATCTGGCTGGTCTGCTTCAATCTTTCACGATCGTGGTACAGACGTTGAAATAGTTCGTAATCCGTCATCGAGACAAGTGACGGCTGGACGCGCTTCTCGGTCAGGCGATTGAATTCCTCCACAAACCGCTCACGCTCAGGCTGGAGTCTTGCACGAATCTCCGCGATGGCGTCGTGCCATACCTTGCTCTCCTCAGGAAACGCGATGGGGAAACAGACCTGCTCCATCTCGCGCTTCCACTCCCACAGTCCCAGTGTTCGTGAAAACGGAACGTAGATATCGAGCGTCTCCCGCGCGATGCGCTGCTGCTTATCAGGTCTGAGCGGTCCGAGCGTCTCCACGTTGTGCAAACGATCAGCCATCTTGATGGTAAGGACGCGGATGTCCTCACTGGCAACGAGGAGCATTTTGCGCAGTGATGCGACCTGGCGGAGGGATGGGTCCCCTTCATGGGCCACTCGTCCAAGCTTCGTAACACCATCGACCAATTTCGCCACTGTATCTCCGAAACGATCACCGATGTCGCCCAATGTGGCGACTCCATCTTCCACAACGTCATGGAGCAGTGCCGCCGCCAGAACCTGTGCACCAGCTTCCAGATGCGTCAGACGCAGTGCAACCGAGACAGGATGCATGATGTATTCCTCACCGGAAGCACGTGTCTGACCCTTGTGCCACTGCTCCGCCGCATCCAGTGCATCCTCGACCAACGCACGATCCTGGTCGGACAAATAGTGAATGGACGCCAGAAAAATGGAGTGGAGCTCGTTCACAGAACGTGGAGTGTAGCATGCTGTAACTTCTGCCGCATCCGAATCCCCTGCAGAACACAAGGAATTTCGCTATGCTGCAGCCATGTTCGACTCCGTTGATCCAAAGCAGAGCTTCCCCGACCTGGAACTGGGAATCCTCAAATACTGGCGTGAGGAAGACACCTTCAAGCGCTCCATGCACCGGCGCGAGAAGGGCGAGGTGTTCAGCTTCTACGACGGACCGCCGTTCGCCACCGGTCTCCCCCACTACGGTCACATCCTCGCCGGAACCATCAAGGACGTCATCCCGCGCTACCAGACCATGCGCGGCAAGTACGTGAAACGCCGGTTCGGCTGGGACTGCCACGGACTGCCGGTGGAGAATGAGATCGAGAAGGAGAAGGGGCTCACATCGAAGAAGGACATCGAGTGCATGGGCATCGGCTGCTTCAATAACCTCTGCCGCACCGCCGTCCAGCGGTACACCAAAGAATGGCGATCGACTGTCGAGCGACTTGGGAGATTCGTGGACATGGACTGGGACTACCGGACCATGGACGCCGATTACATGGAATCCATCTGGTGGGTATTCAAGCAGCTGCATGCGCAAAAGCTGATCTATGAAGGCAGGAAGGCCATGCACATCTGCCCACGATGCGTCACGCCGCTCAGTAACTTCGAAGTTACCCAGGGGTACAAGGATGTAGATGACCTGGCAGTGACGTGGAAATTTGAACTCGAGGAAACCAAGGATTTCAAGGAAACCAAAGAAACCAAGGAGTCCAACGAAAAGATGCGGACATTCGTCCTCGCCTGGACGACGACGCCGTGGAGCACGCTCTCCACGATGGGTCTGTCCATCAAACCGGATGCAACCTACGTGAAGATCCGCACCGGCAAAGAGTGCATTGTTGTCGCGAAAGATCGCGTCGCGGACATCATGAAAGGCATGAAGGAATTTGAGATCGTCGAAGAATTCCCGGGATCGAAGCTCGTCGGTGCAACCTACACACACATCGCGCCGTGGTACGCGGACGTTCCGGATATCAAAGCCAATACGAATGTCTATCACATCTTCGCGGGCGACTACGTCGAGACATCGGAAGGAACGGGCATCGTCACGATCAACGGCTCTTACGGTGAAGTGGACATGGAAGCGGCGAAGAAGAACGGTCTACCTATCCTCATGGACGTCGACATGGATGGTCGATTCAATAAATTTGCAGGCAAGTATGCCGGCATGGAAGTGAAGGAGGCACAGAAAAAAATCGTGGAAGATATGAAGAAAGCAGGTCTGGTCTGGCGCAAGGAATCCTACAGACACAGCTACCCGCACTGCTGGCGGTGTGATACGCCGCTCCTTAACTACGCCACCAGCTCGTGGTTCGTGGCGGTGGAGAAGATCAAGGAGACGATGCTCAAGTCCAATGCGAAGACCGAGTGGGTGCCAAGTCACCTGCGTGACGGACGGTTCGGGAAATGGCTGGAAGGTGCGCGCGACTGGGCGATCTCCCGCAATCGGTTCTGGGGAACGCCGCTGCCAATCTGGCGTAATACCGTCACCGGCGAGATTGAGGTCATCGGCAGCCGCGATGAGCTGATGGCGAAGGCGCCGACACGCTTCACGAAAATCTTCATCTCGCGCCATGCGGAGAGCCAGGGCAACGTGGACAAAATCTACCAGTGCAAAGAACCGTCGACACCACTCACGGATACAGGCGAGAAACAGGCGGCGGCGCTGGGGAGCCGTGTAAAGGAACAGACGACCGAACTGCAAATCAAGACGATCTACTGCTCACCGCTGCGACGGACGCGTGAAACCGCTGAGGCAATCGCCAAAGCAACGGGTGCGACGGTCATCATCGATGAACGCCTCCGCGAAGTCGACTTCGGCGAGTACGAAGGCAAGCACGTGGATTTCGATGACCTCACCTTCGTCCGTGAACGCAGAGCGCACAAGCTGGACAAGGGACAGGTAGAGAGCATCTACCACTTCCAGGGCATGGAGACGTGGGCGGATGTCGGCAGACGCGTGGAATCGTTCCTCAAAGAAATCCTGCCGAAGCACCGTGGTGAAGCCATTTCCATCGTCACGCACGCCGACCCGATCATGAACATCGTGCACTTCTTCACGGGACAGGACCCCAATAAGATCGTCCATCAGCCGTATCCGGGCCTGGCGTCACTACGAACCTTCTACTGGGATCATGAGCGCAGCGCGCAGATGGATCTGCACAAAGAAACAGTTGACGGGATTGTATGGAAAAACAGTGAACAGTTAACTGTTAACAGTTCACAGTTAACAGAGGTGACATTGGTACGTCATGGAGAGACTGAATTGAACAAGCAGCGGCTATTGCAGGGATCGGAGATCGACATGCCGCTCAATGCGACCGGAAAGAAGCAGGCGAAGGAAACGGGTATTGCGCTCAAAGGTCAGCCGTTCGACGCCATTCTCTCCTCCGACCTCAAGCGGGCGGTGGATACCGCCAAGTTCATTGCGAAGGAAACTGGAATCCCGTACAGCGGAGCAAATGTCCTGCTGCGCGAACGTAATGTCGGCAAATGGTCCAATCAACCGGTGGATGAGATCAGGAAAATCCTGAATGATCCGAGCAGCCGCGGCATCTGCTTCACGCGCGCCACCCCGCCGGACGGTGAACCGTTCGAGCAGTTCGTCAACCGCGCACGTCTGCTCCATGATTTCCTGCTCAAGGAGTACGCCGGAAAACGGGTGGTGATCGTTGGACACAATGGCATCCTGCAAGCATTCAAAATGGTAGCCAGCGGACTCTCATATAACGACATGCCAATGACACGCCTGCAGAATGCGAAACCCGAACAACTCACGATCCGGCCGCAGCTCCGGAGAATCGACGAAGTGCTGGACTGCTGGTTTGAGTCGGGATCGATGCCCTATGCGCAGGATCACTTCCCATTTGAAATCAAATCCGATAGTCCGGTCGGCTTCCCGGCAGACTTCATCGCGGAAGGTCTGGATCAGACACGCGGCTGGTTCTACACGCTCACGGTACTCTCCAGCGCGCTCTTCAAATGTCCGGCATTCAAGAACTGCGTCGTCAACGGCATCGTGCTGGCGGAAGACGGCAAGAAAATGAGCAAGCGCCTCAAGAACTATCCCGAGCCGACCGAGGTAGTGAAGAAACACGGCGCGGATGCGGTCCGATTCGCGCTGATGGCGTCACCGGCTGTGCGCGGCGAAGATCTGCGGTTCTCCGAGAAACTGGTCGAGGAAACGGTTCGGTCCGTCCTCCTGCCGCTCTGGAACACGTACCGACTCTTCGTGACGTACGCCAACGCGGCTAACTGGAAACCGTCACTCGACTTCTCGCTCAAGAATGCCAAATCCACAAACCAGCTCGACCGCTGGATCATCCTGAAGACACAGGAACTGGTGAACAATATGACAACGGAACTCGATGGATATGATCTCTCCGCCACCTGCGCGCACCTGGCGAGTTCCATCGATGATCTGACCAACTGGTATGTCCGGTTGAGCCGGAGGAGATTTGCAGCCAAACAAGCGGATAATTCACAAGCGGATGCCTTGGATACACTGTACCGGGTTCTGATTGCTAACTGCCAGCTGCTCGCCCCCTTCTGCCCATTCATCGCCGAAGCGATCTACCTGAACCTGGTCGAGGAAGACCACGGCAGCATCCACTTCACCGACTGGCCGGTGTCCGTCGACATTAATGAGGACGATCAGAAACTGTTCCAGCTGATGGACTCAACACGCCAGATCGTGAGTCTCGGTCTTTCTCTGCGATCGGATGCCAAGATCCGCGTTCGTCAGTCGCTGCAATCCGTCACGTTCGCACTGCCGCCAGCCGATACCGTCGGCGTCGTCACGGATCTGATCAAAGAGGAACTGAACGTGAAGCAGGTCATCCGCACAACGGATGCCTCCGCGCTGGCATCATCGATCGTGCAGGTCGATGCGCGCAAAGTCGGTCCGCGCCTCGGCAAGAAAGTGCAGGAGGTCATCAAAGCCGGAAAGGAAGGCAAATTCGAGGAGAAGGACGGCGCCATCATCATCCTGGGTGAGACGCTAAAGCCCGAGGAAGCCAAGATCATCCACCAGAGTAAGGAAGGGCAGACCGTCGCGGCGAACCGAGGCATCGTGGTCACGCTGGATACGACGATGACGGACACACTCAAGTCCGAAGCGACCGCACGCGAGCTGATTCATGCCATCCAGGTTCTGCGCAAGGATGCCGGTCTGGAATTCACCGACACCATCAAGCTGACCATCCAAGGTGCGGCTGCCGTCCTGGAAAAACACGGAGCCATGATCGCGGAGGAGACCCGTGCGGAACTCACCGACAATGCTGGCAAGAAGGAAACCGTGACCATCGATGGTGAGGAGATGGTGATACGGTTTGAGAAAAAGTGAGCTTTACAATTGTAAATTGAAAAAGGAAAATTGAAAATTCCCTTATGATCTCCTCTCCTGCGGTCCGTCTGGCCATTCGTGCGCTCTGCAACATCCTGCTCATCTTTGGAATGAATCTCTATCTGCCGCAGTACATCGCGGTGTTCGGCGGTATCCCTGCCTACATCATCATCGGGTGTCTGCTGACACTTGGAAACCTGTTCCTGCGACCACTCCTCGATATCGTCACGTTCCCCTTCCATCTGCTGTTCACTCTGGCGACGACGATCATCGTGAACGGTCTCTTCCTGTGGATCGTCTACCAGATCGTCCTGATGATGGACCCGGGCATCGTCTCACTCGCCATCGTGGGCGGACTCACCGGCTGGATCGTCGTGAGCGGAGTGATGGGTGCCGGGAACTGGGTGATGAAGCATGTGGTGTGATGATGTGAGGAAACCTAAATAACCAAAGAAACCGAAGATCAGAGATCATTTCGTGTTATAATGAGAACTCGCCGCTCTCTCACACCATGGGGATGACAGGCTTTCGACAGCGTGACAATGCGTCGACTGCGTCTCGATCCGGGATTGCTCTGGTTCCCGTTACCCACTTGGAGCACACAATATCTGCCAATTTCGCAGACACAGTCATTGGTCGCGCTATTGCAAAGATGAATGTCTTTGCACCGGCAATGGCCATGGCCTAAGGTTTGATTCAGTTCGAACCACGTTTCCCCGTTGATCCTCGCTGGATGGGTGAAACGTCACTAGCGAGGTTGGATTCCGACTGACGTGACGGACTCCTGAATTTAGCGTCATCACTCTTGCCCTTTCTCTGTTCTTCTCTCAGGGGCCAAGAGAACTGAGAAGATCATGATCGTACTGACCGTCGGCGTACACGTTGGACCCGGGTTCGACTCCCGGCATCTCCACCATTGGCTTCCTAAAGCCATTTTATCATCCCATTGTTTCAGCCTTAATTCGAAGTGAAACACCGTTAAACATTTGACTGTTTCGCTTCCAGAGAAGAGTTGATTTCACTTCCTGAATATCTCCATCCGTTGTAACGCGAAACAATATTTTGTATGCCGATCCGCTTGTTCCAATAGGTGGTCTGATCCCCGTATACATTTCCACCTCGAAACCGTCGGGGGTTTCCATTGCAACACTCTTGCCAACAGGAACGCTGGTTTGACGTGATACTTCCTTAAGCACATCATCATCGATGATTGCTGTCCCCCGATTTGCCGCTTCGATGAAAGCCATCGCTTCATCTCCTGTCCGTATGGGCGAAAACATCGTGCGGAGCTTGCTCATCGAATCGATGAGCACGAATTTGTTGTCTTTCAGGGCAATGTAATTCGTTACGTAGCGGATCGGAGCACCTCCGAACACCTGACCATCGTTGTAATATACACCGCACGCGGACGCTCGGTCTGGGAATTCATTCTTCGTACAATCAAGAATCGGCAACAATGGGTTTAACGATAAGAAATGGCCTCTTGGCCTCTGCAAAGAATCGCACTTGAAGAAAGTTGAGAGCTCCTCACAGTCGTACTGATAGGTATTTGATTTGTAACCGCACACGCTCTCGAATCCGGAAAGGCTTGGCTCCTTTGAGACGGGCACCGCCACGGAACCGGTACCAAGCCGCGGTGAAAGGATTGTCTGCTGTTCTACCGGAACAGCGGATCCACCTGTTTCATCAACAGTCAGATGGAGCACCTTCGTATCACCGATGTGTTTCGTGATACTGCTATGGCTATCTCCATTGGCCCAGAGATGCCCGAAGATGTCACCCTCCCCGGCTGAATCGATCGTCGCTGTAGCGCTGATCATCGCTGTCTTACCTTGTGGAATCATTCCTTCCCAAACCAAGCCAATCATACGATTATCCCTTCGCTGCTGCTTCAACTCACCCCAAGCCGGGTATTCAACCTTCTGGAAAGTAAATCCGCGGAGTGGGAACGAAAGAGAAATGCTCGTGCGATCAACATCCGGAAGGTTGATGCTGGGAGTTACCTTGTATGTAACGGTCATCGTTTTATGGAGAACGGGCTTCCCGGATATCACAATCTCGCTGACGATCTCTTCGTTACTCTCGTTCCCAGGGATTGCCATGCTCACACCAGGAGGGAACCATGTGTTACTCTCAGATCCAGGAACGTTCCTGCCAGTATAAATGGCTGGAGGGGAAGCTTCTCCAAGGGTACTGCCAGTACTATGGAATACTTTGGTAGATGTCTTTCCTCGCTTACCACTCTTTGACACATCACCGTACGAAAGAGTGCGAAAGTTTGGATCCAAGGAGACCGTACAATTATTATTCACATCAACAACGGTTGATGTGTGACGATGTATGACAAATATTCCGGTACCGATACATAGAATGAATACGGAGCCAATGAAGATTGGTTTCTGTAGAATTTTTAGGAGAATTTTGATATTCATCATTTTCTATAATAGCACATTATATGTTTTATAGCAAATTCTACTTCAGTTTGAACATCTTGCCTCGTTCGTGAAGCCAAGAACCCACTGTTCGAGGCGGTGTAAACATTTTCGCAGGATATTCACCATTACATCTTTTTCTGAAACCACGGCACGAACATACTCGTGCGCTTTTTATATGTCTCGAAGTCCGGTCTGCCGGCGTATTTCTTTTCAAGCATCGGAACCCCAGAGACGAAGAGGATTAAGAACGTGATCAGTAGTGGACTGATGATCGTGAGGTAACCGTACGGAAGAGAGAGTGCACAGAGAAAGATTCCCCACCACTGCAGCACCTCGCCGAAATAATTGGGGTGGCGCGAATATGCCCAGAGGCCGCAGTCCATGATCTTGCCTTTGTTTGCGGGATCTGCGAGAAAATTCTTCAGCTGACGGTCTCCCATCGACTCAAAGAAAAATCCGATGATCCAGGCGATAATCCCTATCAGATCGGAGGCTTGGAGGCTGACAGGCTCTGATGCATGGATGAAAAGCGCCGGAAGGAGAATGATGTAGAGAAAAAATCCTTGCAGCAAAAAGATCTGCACGTAACTCCGGGAATAGAAATGCTTCCACGTCTGTCGCCATGCGGCATAGCGCGAATCTTCAGGCTTCTTCATGTTCCGTCGTGCAATGTGCCACGCAAGCCGCAGACCCCAGATCGTGACGAGGAGATTGACGAGCAGAGAACGCGCCGAATACCCGGACAACAGGAATGCGAGCCAACACATGAGAACGAAGCCGAGCCCCCACGCGATGTCTGCGGTGTCGTTTCGCTTCACAAGACATGCCACAACAAACCATATGTTCATGTAGAGAAACAGTGTCAGTGCGATCTCGGCATAGAGCGATGTCATCCAATCTTCTGGGCAATGACGTAGGTGATTGCCGCAACGCTTGCGGAGAGGACAGTGCCCCAGACCATATCCACAACGGTGATGAGGAGCGGCCAATCCTTCGCAACTGCCAGGTTCGTGAGGTCATAGGTGGCGTAGCACACCAGTCCGAAGAGGGCTCCAAAACAGAGTGCATGCCACATCGATTTCTTCTCCATGGCTGGTGCGATAACAAAGACAACAAGACCTATGAGAAAGATCGCGTAGAAAATGAGTGCTGCCGCCCAATTGATATCAGCCTTCATCAAATGACCGATCTGCGCTCGGTAGAAGTTCTTCGCGATGAGCACGAGCCACACCATGTCTATGGCAAAGAAGACGGGAAGGGCGATGGCGAACAAGCGAAGGAACATAGGAATTATTTGAAATTGAGATACGTCACGGTGAGCTGCAGGACGGTCGCAAACGACACCCAGAGCAGGTACGGGATCTGTGCGTATGCAATCCAGCGCGCATGAGGATAGATGGCGACCATCGCCCAGATGAGTGTTGCGAGAACCAAGAGAATATCGACGGCTGCAAGGAGATTATTCCTGAGCCCGAATTGGATGGGCGTGAATGAGAAATTGAAGACCAGATTCAGAATGAACGGCAACGCGATGAGCCATGCGATCTTCCTCTGGAACAGCATGACGAAGACTGATCCGAACGACACTGCGATGATCATGTAGAGGACCGTCCACACCGGACCAAAAATCCAACTCGGCGGTGCCCAGGAGGGTTTGATGAGCTGCTGGTACCACGTGTAGGTTTGCATACTCATAGTGTAGCTCAATCTCATTTTCTAAGAAGGCGGTTGTTCATCTCTGCCCCTTCTTCCACCGTGGAGCGAAGCGCACCATCCACGTAAAGAACTTCGCCGTCCACTTGTTCATGCCTTTTTCAAGCATTCCCTGATAGCACCGCCGCTGGAATTCCTTGAGATCATTCCCCTGGTAGACCAATGCACCGTTCCGGAAGCAGTAGCTGCAGTACTGATCCGATCCGCTCTTCCCCGGATCCTTGGCAAGCGGCATCAGGCAACTTTGGCAGGAGTTTTTCATAGTGGACATATTCTATCACGACATCACATCTTCCTGCTGTCGTACGCCCAGTGGAGCACCGCCTGCCGCTGACGGCGCCGGCAGGAGAGATCACCACGATCGCAGTTATTCCGAATCTGTGCGATGTGCCGCTTGATCGCAAGCCAACGCCTGATCTGTCGATCGTCCTCCTCCGGCATCCTCCTGCCCATGAAGTACCGGCAGTACCACTGGAACCAGCCGCGCGGATCGGCGGGGTGGATCCAGCCCTTCCTGCGCCACTCGGAAAGCGGCTGACTGGCGTTCACGCCAAAACAATTGAGTATCGGATCATGCCTCGTCGGACAGAGCTTGGCATCGATAAACCAGTTCGCAGGAAATTCTGCGCGACAATCAGTCATGTACTTCCCGCCGAAGACGCCGAGAGCAAGCATTTCCTTCGGTGTGAGCTCGGGATGGAAGCGAGGATCAAAATTCCGTCCTTCCGGTTCGGTGAGGATGTACCGCGCCCGCTGCATGCGATCCTTCACGGACACGACGCGAAGCCGTAACTGATCCATCGTTCTCATATGCATCTGAAACACGAAGTTATAATGCAACAGATGATATTAATCAGACAATCATCCCTGTCTCCTCTGCACGAAGAGATACGCATAGCCGCCTGCGTACACCGCGAGCAGGATCAGCGGTTCCGGTTCCACTCCCCTGCCGCCGAAGTAACCGATGAAACTGATATGGATGGCAGCGACTATGAACGCCAGATGGGCAAACCTCTGCAGCATCTTCCATGTGGAATAGCCCATCCGTGCCATCGCCCGGTTCGTGGAGGTGATGAAGAGCGGCACCATGATGAGGATGGAGACCGTTCCGAACACCATGGAATACTGCAGGGAAAATGCCGCTTTGAGCATGGCGGGCGCATCAGCAATGATCCCCATCCTGAGCATCTGGAGGAGAGCGTGAGAACATGCGACGAGGAACGAGAGGATGCCGGTATGCTTGCGCAGAGGGAGGAGATTATTGAAGAGCCAGTAGGGTCGGAACAGCTTCTGCAGGAGGCTGATGTAGATGGTGAACACCAGCATGATCCATGCCACGTTGCCGGTTTCCGTGATTGCCAGATGCCAATCGAATACATCGGTCGCGGCACTCTGGATGATGATGAAGCACCAGTACAACGAGACTGAAACCCACACCACCCACTGGAGGTAGCGCACGGTGATGAAGCGGCGAATGGACATATGAAGGGATCGTAACACAGGAAAAGCATCCGGGAAAATATCAAGTTCGAGCCCTACGTACCGACTCTTTCCACCCAGAACCGCACCGTCTCATTCATGTTCTTGGGCAGGATGGTGATCGCCGGATGCTTGTGACGAAATACTCTGAAGATCTCATCGGCAAATGCCTGTCCGATGGTCGGGACATGATCGAAATCGAGAAATATTTTTTATTGTAAACAAGATTGTAAACCTCGCATATCGTAATCATTCACAGCAAACGTGAGATGATCGTTTCTCTGACGTTGTAGCATGTGCGTCTTCGCACATGGTTTCGCCGATCTCGGATCGGCGCGAAGTATGAAAAGCGGACTCAAAGTCCGCTGAACCACGCGCCCGGAGGCACGTGCCACAATCAGCGGAGTCAGTACACCTCCTTCAGATAACACTCTTCGCAGTAGACGACCTCAGATCGATCCGGCGCATAGGCTGTTTCAATATCACTCCCGCATTTCTGACACGAGCGCTTCCAGAGTCTTCTGGGCGGCCGCTGGGCAAAGCGATCCTTGTACCGCTGATCGGGATGACGCCGCGGAACCGGAAGACCGTTCTGACGATAGAAATCCAGCTCCTGCCTGATCATGCGGAACGGCTTCCCGCTTTCTTCGCATCGAATCGCCCAGCGGAGAACATCGTCGGGGATATCTGCGAGAGCATCTGGAAGATCGGCAGCTGCAATCAGTTTGTCAGCCTCCGGTGCCGGCGGCTCATACAGAGACCAGGGAATCCCCTGCTCCTCCGCCTGTGCCGCAGTTCTGGGGTAATACTCCTGCGCACGAGACTGGTTGTAACCGAACGGAGAATATTCGATCGGGAAGAACTGACCGAACTCACCCGTCTTCTGCATGTGCCGAATAATCTTCGGTACCAGCTCCTCGTACTCCTCCTTCGAATACTGCTTGTTGAGAACGCAGTACGATCCCTGATTGACACCCGCACAGCCGAAGAGATCGCGGGAGTTCTGCGTGCAGTCGCAGTGCATCACGTTCTTATTGTCGTATGTGAAGTGACTCGCCAGGCACTGGTACGCCCGGGAAATGGCGTGGCACTCGTACATCAGTTCCGCCCACCCTATGTGGTAGACGTCCATGCAATCCTTGGTGTCGATGCCATCATAGACGTACCGGCAATCGCGCATGGAGATGGAGTCAAAGCACCCAGAGCAATCCTTCGAAGTAAAGAGGAGATCACCCGTACAACCCTCCGACTGGAGCTGCCGGATAGCGGGGTGCAGCGCCGTCTGCTCCTTGATGCGGATGTACTGCTCATGAAAATCCCGGAGAACGGAATGCGGCAACGGGAACAATGCCGCCATCCGCTTGCGGTACTCCTCCGGCGTGTACTGTACGTTCTGGATGCAGTGCTGTTTGCTCCGGAGGTTCCAACACAGAAAGCAATCCTGACAGTTCTGGCAGTCATAGCAGAACCAGACGTCCCGACAGCGCCGGATGAAGTCGCAGAAGAACGCGCGGTAACACCCCCATGCATAGTACGTCTCGTAACAGAGCTCGCACCCTTCGCTTAAATAGGAACAATCAACGCAGTTGCGACAATGCTCTACGATCCAGTCACTGTAGTAGATGTCCTCGCTCTCGAACGTGATGGCAGACATGTAGCAATTCTTGTTCTTGTCGGAGTGATTGGTGTAATGGGAATTCTCACTGTTCTTGTTCACCAGTGCCACACGAGGCACCTGCAATTGGAGTTCACGAAACTGCGGAAAGAACGGACGGTTGAAATCGAAATCCCGTCCGTAGGAAAGCGCGTTCCACTTGTCCGACCACCAGATCTCCTGCTCGTAGACTTTGAACGGTGAATCCGGCGGATACATCGAAATAATGGAGTTACCGCTGAAATCACATGTCCTGCGGTACATGTTCCGCTCGTTCCTCCACGACATGCGTCGCTGCTGACGACAGTCGGGGCACAGTGACGGCGGCGGAATGTCATACCGCACGCTGCGAATAATCGGGGAGAGTTTCGTAAGCAGCGCGAGATCATCACTCGAAACTTCAAATGCCTGCTTACACCAGCCATTTGCGCAGGTTTTCTGCATGCGCTATAGCATAGCACTGGTAATTTTTCTGTCGATCCAACGGCATCCAGATAAGCAAAACTGATGATCCAAGAAAGTCGGCAATCTTATTGACAGAAAATGCTTCTCAATTATAATGGGCGTACTTTTCCCCCTAAAACTATGGGTTGCAATCAACCGGAAATTGAACAGGAAGGCACTACCACAGTAGACGTCCTTGGTGTCGGCGCTGGAGAAAATGTGCTCAACGATGACACTGGCGCTCTCAAGCAAGCAGGAAATCTTGAAAAGCATGCCGCTGCAGAAGGAAAGAAGGCTGGAGTCGCAGCAGCGATCAAGTACCACAGAACCAGGACTGATTTTGACACTCGCATTGCACAGGGCGAAACCAGCTTCAAGTTGGACGTCTCTGCAGACGGTGATCAGCTTTCTCCAGAAGCCGAGGCGGCTCTCTCTGATCAATTGAAGCACATGCTCGGGAAAAATGGGATGTTGAATATCGAGGTTACCGGCATCAAAGATACGGCCCAAGTTGAACGACTGAAGAGGAAGGACATTTTCAACCGTCCAAACGTACGCTTCGTTTCAAGGAAACATATGCGTGACGAATTGGTTCCGCAACAGCGACCTGTTAATGAGGCCAGCGCTGCCTGATTATTTATCGCCAATTACTAAAGACGACCACCGCGGTCGTCTTTTTTTGTTTCGGGGACGCGCACCCGCGGAGGGGTGCGCTAAGGTGGAATTGGTTGGGGTAAGATATTGAACGGTATCATCGGCATGTCCTCCTGCCAATTCCTAATCCCTAATCCCTCACCCTCATGCCCACCTTCAACGACCACCTCCGCTGGCGGTACGCCACCAAGAAATTCGATGCGACGAAAAAACTCACGCAAGCGCAGATCGATGAGTTGCTTGAAACGCTGCGACTCACGCCGTCATCCTTCGGACTGCAGCCGTACAAGTTCCTGGTGATCGAGAATGCTGCGGTGCGACTGAAGCTCCGTGAACACGGCTGGAACCAGACGCAGATCACGGACGCGTCGCACCTCATCGCCATCTGTTCGTACCGGACGATCGATCAGGCGTTCGTGGACCGGAACCTGGATCTCATCAGCCGGGAACGCAATATTCCGCTGGAAAGTCTGAAGGGATACCGCGAAAAAATCGCCGGATACCTGCTCAAGAGAACCCCAGAGCAGATCGGCGAATGGGCGAAGCGGCAGGGATACATCGCGCTCGGCATCCTCCTCTCCGCCTGTGCGGCGATGGAGATCGATTCCTGCCCCATGGAAGGATTCGATCCCGTGCTGGTCGATGAAGATCTGGATCTCAAGAAAGACAACCTGACGATCGTGGCGCTCTGTCCCGTCGGGTACCGCGCGGGGGATGATGATTTCGCGACGCTTGCGAAAGTAAGATTCCCGCGAGAGCAGATGGTGGAAGTGAGGAAGTGATAGGAGACCGGAGATCGAAAAGATAGAACCACCCTCTCCCTCCACTGCGGAGACGAAAGAAGGATGTACCAGCTCATCGATGACACTGCACAAGTACTGCCAAGAATGATCGATTCCACAGTACTCAAAGACCAATCCCCCCTTCTATAAATTGTTCTTTTATGCTACAATAACCCGAAATATTCACATCAGCCCCTTCTTCAACCCATGCGCTTTCGTTCGCAGACACTCGGGTTCGTTCTCCCGCTGCTCCTCACGAGCGGTGTGGTTGTGACATTGCTCGTTGTCACGGGCACGCTGTTCCTCTTCAAGGGCAGGAGTGTGATGGAGGCGCAGC
>CAINWJ010000159.1 GCA_903854455.1 Candidatus Peribacteria bacterium
CTCACATTCCAGAAAGGAGCAAGAAAGTTGAACAAGACTTAAGAATACATTTATTATACTTAGAATTTGGCTTGTTTGTAATGATATTTAGATTATTTAGCATGAATATTTCCAATTTATTGAACACAATATTTATACAGATAATCAGACTAAATTATTTCAGAGTACTACTTTGGTATACAGATAACGAACAAAGGGGGAGCTGGCAAAAATACAAAGAAAGTGCTAGAATGAAACGATATGTTTGGATTCAATAAAAAAATCATCATAAGCATTTTCTCAATCCTTGTGATCCTTCTGGCTCACAGCGAAATCGGTATGTTCAACATTGTCCATGCACAGAATGCCAATTCCTTGGGAGTCGATAAAGCAGGAATTCAGAGCCTTGTCTCGAACATCGCAGTCATCAATACATTTCTCTACGTCATTCTGCTTGTGGGTCTCAATATGATGCAATACCTGATGTCCTCCGACTTCTTTAGCAATGGAACGATGATGGGAGCGCTGAATACCATTTGGATCCTCTCGAGAGATATCGTGAACGTGATATTCGCACTCATGCTGGTAGGTGTTGCGGTATATACCATCGTCACTGCGGATGCCAAGTTCGTAAAAGAGAAACTTGTTCACTTCCTCATGGCTGTAGTGCTGGTCAACTTCTCGTGGTTCTTCCCACGTGTCATCATCGATGTGTCGAATATCCTAACTGCAACAGTCTTCTCGATCCCCCAGCTGCTGCCCGCAGGCAGTCAGTGCCGGATGATCGGACCGGACGGTAAGCAGGCGGATTGTGACGTGCTCGTCGACAGCATGATCCTGGGAAATGCCAAACAAATGGATGAGTGGTGTACCAAAGTAGAGCCAAAGGAGAAGAAGGGAGAAACGGATTGTTTCCGAAATGCAGGTTTCTACGCTTGGAAGCGTCAAAAAATGGACTTTGCCATGAAGAACGGCACGATGACACCGTCCACTGCGATGCTCAACGGTCTGGTCATCAGTTTCGTAAAGGTAACACAGCTATCCAAGGTTCCGCAGATGAGCGTGGGGTGGACAGCTCCGACCGGCACCGCCGATGACTACAAGACGGCATTGAACATCCTGATCATCATCCTGATGACATTCGTGTTCCTGCTGGCAACCATCCTCCCCATCCTGGGCCTGGCCCTGGGATTCCTCATTAGAATCGTCATCATCTGGATGTGCATCGCATTCATGCCGTTCACATTCATCGGTTTGGCAGTAAAAGGAAGTCTGACCACCGAGGTCTTTGGTTTCGAAGTTAATCTCTGGAAGCAGTTCACATCAGCGGTATTTCTCCCTGCCATCGTTGGAGTTCCCATTGCCATCGGCTTCGTAATGATGTCGACTGTTGCGACGATCCCTCCTCCGCCGAACTTCCCGCAGAACTTCGGTCTGCCACTCATGGGTGGAGTCGCGAACTGGTGGGCGCTGCTCTGGATGGTCGCCGCTACGGGAATCCTCTGGACGGGTGCATTTACAGCGCTCAAGAAAAACAATATCGTCGGAAAGTTTGCAGAACCGCTGCAGAACTTCGGACAGGGCATCTTCAACGCCGCCAAGCAGGTCCCGCTCCTCACACCGCTGCCCATCCCTCTCATGCCTGCAGGATCCAACGTCGGTACGGCACTCAATAGTGCCAAGATTACCGGGGACTTCATCCGCATGCGCACATCAAGACCGGACAGCCGGGGCCTTGTGCCGGCATTCAAAGAATTCATCGGTGCCCGACCTGATGCGGCTGCGATCGGCAATAAGCTGGATAAAGGACAAGTCGATAGAATTGTTGGAGCTATCGACAGAATTAAGGGCACCACTGATCCAGCTCAACTTTCAACGTTGATAAAAAGTGATTTACAAACGCTCGTTCCCGCAACGAGCAGAATGGAACCGCGGGAAGCAGCAGAATTCTTCAGAGATATGGCTCAAAGAAGTAATGCCACTGACACAAAAAATACGCCACTATCAACAAAGAAAGGTGATCTCGATGCCATTCTCGCAAAATTGCCTAAATAGTTACATGTAAATTCTGACAACCTGCACACCCATGCCCGACATCGAAACTCCTGCGCAGGCGAACGAAGAAACCGTCAATGTCGTGAAGGAGCAATTCAGGCAACTGGACGACCTCATCGACAAGACACATCCAAAATACAAAGAATACGAAAAGCTGCAGAATAATGCACAGCAGACGTTCCAGCGAATGGAGAAGATGCTCACCATGCCGGGTGTATCCGCTGAAAACTTCAGGGCATTCGTCAATGGAGCAAGGGATCTGCAGAAGCTTTACGAACAATGCGTGAACATCCATGCAGAGATGGTGTATGACAAACTGAAACGAACGTTCAACGTGGACAAAACATCCACCGTAGAGAAAACACTCTTCAGTGAGGTACGAACCGCTTTCGGACCATTCCAATCAGATGAATTCAAAAGCATCGAAGCTCGTCTCCAGACGATCAGTGAAACAGCATCAAAACAACCTGTCGATATGCTGAATGGAACCGCGGAAGGCGGTGCTGTGGGGTACTACTATTTAGACAGGGCAACGGGGAAGATTTTCCCGAACTTCCGGAAGCTGGAAGGAGACATACAGTCCCTGGAGGAAGACGAGAAGACCTTCATCGCACAATTGGGACCCGGCGCCACGGGAAAGCATGCGCAGCGCGTACTGCAAATCATTGGCAAACTGAAAGCCGGTCTGCAGGAAATTCAGCGCATCGATCCACAGTCACTAGAAATCTGGAAATGGCAGCAGTCACTGAACATCGATCATGACATGCGCCCGCTGCGCCTCATGCTGATGGTCTCGGGCGGACTGTGTTCCGTTCTGGGTATCGGTATGGCATTGAAAGGAAAAGGAATAAGCCCGTCCACCGGACTCTGGATGACCGTTGCCGTCCTCGCTGCCAGACCGGACCTCTTCCGGGGTGGTGACGAGAAAGTCCTGGAAAGCATCCGTGCGCTGGATCACGAAAAACTCCATGAATTCCTGACCGAGCATGACTGGAAAGATGACAAAGGCATCGCAGCATTCAAGCAAATCCAAGATGTACGTGAGGATGAGACGTTCATCGGTCTTGTCGGACAAAATACAGTGAACAAGCTGCAGATCGAACAGCTCTTCAAAAAGAAGAGCCCGGCATTCGAGCTGCTCACAAGTGACAAAATGTCTGACAGCAACCGTGCCGAGGCGCTTCATTTGTTCGGCAGCAAGTATGATGACGGTCAGAAAGAAATGATCGAATGGACGCTCAGGCTGGGGGAATTTGGGATCGCCAAAGCAGCAGCAGGAACACTGTGACAGGAGTGGTCAGCGATCTGTAATAGTTCGCAGAGATCTTTTCTGCTACATGATTAAGCTGACCGCTGACCGCTGCTACGCCACCTTCGTGAACTCCTTCGTGAACGCCTCCAGGATATCCCCTGTTTCGATGGTCGAGGTACAGGTGACGCGCATGCCGCACTCGGAACCCTCCTTGGCTTCCTTGATGTCCTTCTCGACGTGCTTGAGCGATGTGATGCGACCGGTACCGGCAAGCTGCTCCCCACGCATCAGCCTGAACGGCGTACGCTTGAGGTAGCCGTCTGCAACTTTGCCTCCGATGATTTGCTCGCTGCCCTTGGTGAAGAAGACACCACGAACTTCCAGATGTCCGGTGACACGCTCCTCCTCCACCGGAACGATCAGACCCTTGAGCAGCAACTCCAGATCCTCGAGCAGCTTGTAGATGATGTCGTACTGCTTGACCGCCACACCTTCACGATCCGCGGTCTTGTGGACGGCGGAGGGAACATCTGCGTTGAACCCGACGACGATGGCACCACCGGCGGCAGCCATCATGACATCACTTTCCGTCACATCGCCAACAGCCGCATGAATGACCTTGGGATGCACCTTCTCCGTCGTGAGTTTCCTCATAGCTTCCTGGATGGACTCCAGTGATCCCTGTGCATCGGCCTTGAGAATGATCTTGAGTTCCTTGAGCTTGCCTTCAGAGAGACGGCTCACCAGATCCGCAAAACCGTGCTTGGCTTCACGGCCACGCGATTCCTGGTAGGCAGTGAGATAATCCTTGAGCTCCCGATCTGTTGCGAAGACCTGCAGAATATCTCCCGCCTGAGGTAGCTTACCAAGCCCCGCGACAACAGCCGGTCCCGACGGACCGACATGATCGATGCGCTCCGTGCGCTCATCGAATAGCGCTTTCACACGACCATCCACGCCGCCGCATCCGATGATATCGCCGACAGCCAGCGTGCCAGTATTGACGATCACGGTAGCCAACGGTCCGCGGGATTTGTCGAGGTGACTCTCGATCACGGTTGCGATCGCCGGACGTGAAACATTTGCCTTCAGTTCCTCCATCTCAGCGACAAGTAGAATGTGCTCGAGAAGCTCCGGAATCCCCTGCTTGGTCACGGCGGAACATGGAATGACCGGGACAGTGCCGCCCCAATCCTCCGGCTGCAATCCCTGACCGGCGAGCTCGCCTTTCACACGCTCGGGATCGGCATTGGGACGATCGATCTTGTTGAGTGCGACGATGATGGGCACCTCGGCGTCCTTGGCATGGTTGATGGCTTCGATGGTCGTCGGCTTCACACCTTCCTCAGCTGAAACGACCAGAATGGCGATGTCGGTGAGCTGTGCGCCCCTGGCACGCATGGCGGTGAATGCCTCGTGACCCGGTGTATCGATGAACGTGATGGGCTTGCCCTCGTGGATCACCTGATACGCACCGACGTGCTGCGTGATGCCTCCAGCTTCACCGGCAACAACGTTGGCATGACGAATGGCATCCAAAATCGCTGTCTTGCCGTGGTCGACGTGACCCATGACGGTCACGATGGGAGCACGCGGTGTGAGCTTGGCAGGATCATCTTCCTTGGTCAGAGTCGCCAAGTCATTGTGCAGCAGCGCCTCCACCGAGACGGAGCCGACGTCCCGCTCCACCGTGACACCCAGCTCCAGCGCAACGATGGATGCCGTCTCGAAGTCGATCTGCTGGTTGATGGTCGCCATGACGCCGCTCTTCATGAGTGCACCGATGACGCGCGGAACCTGGATACCCGCTTTCTCGGCAAATTCTTTGACCGTGATGCTGGAAGGAAGCAAAACAGGACCGGACTTCTGCTTGATCTGGACCTGATGATCGGGATTCGACTTACGATTCAATTGCTTGAGGAGCTTGTTCTCGACGAGCCGCTGCTCCAGTTCTTCCTTACTCAAGACCTTGGGTCGCTTCATCTCCCGCGCCATCGCCTGCTTCTGACGATCGACCGCTGCCTGGGACACGTTCTCCAGTGTCAGCTTGCGCATGATGTTGAGATTCTCAGGCTTCAGCACTTTGGGTGCGGCCTGTTCAGAAGTGACAGGAGTATCGGTAGACGCAGCTGCTTCCTCCGGCTTCTCATCCTCCTCATCACCTGCCTCTTTCTTGCCGGTACGGATAGCTTCGACCGCCTCCCAATCAACGTTGATTTTGCGCTTGTTGGCGACAAACCGGATGACACCCATCGCCAGTCCGTCAGCCACTTCACGGTCCGTCGGACGGACACCGAAATCGACCTGCGTCAGTTCATGACGGAGCTCCTGTCCACTGATGCCGAGGATTTTTGCAACCTGAACGAGACGCATGTGCGAGGCAAGAGTAGCACGGAGGAGGCGCTCGGTGATAGTGGCTTCGTGAGAGGGTCAGGTATCAGGGTCAGGGTCAGGGAACGCGCATGGAAAATTGAGAGGTCAATCCTGACCCCGACCCTCACCCTGACCCTACTTATTCAACTCCCCAACCACATCAATCGCTGGTTTAGATGGCGTTGATGGCTTCGGCGCTTCCTGAGGCACTGACGCAGAAACGGGCTTCGTCACCACCGGAGCTTTCACAGCAACGCGCTCCACCCGCTCCCCTTCGCCACGCTGACGCAAGGCTTCCACCTTCATCTGCTGGATGCACTCGACGACCTTGAGCTGGAAGTTCGGGTACTGCTTCACTTTGAATCCGGACGCACGCGCATGACCACCGCCGCCGAAGAGTCTGCCTGCCATGACGTTCACATCGATCGCGGCGGAGGACCGGAGACTCGCCTTGAATCCGCCATCCTCGACCTCGGTGAACAGTGCGTGGACGTCGGCATCCGGAACCGTCGTAATCAATTCGTCTAAAATCCCCTGCGTCTCCTTCGACGTCGCCGCCATCTCCGCGAAGTCATCGCGACTGACAGTCGACCAGACGATGCGCGCCTCGGGGTCAACCTGGATCCGGTTCAGTGCACGACCCCAGATCTTCAGGGTCGAGAGCGGCTTGGTCTTGTATACGTGCTGAATAATCTCCTGCTGCCGTGCGCCCATATCCAGCAGATTGGCAGCAACCTCGAGAGACCGCGGTGTGGTATTCGGATTCTGAAAACTGCGAGTATCGGTGATCAATCCCGTGAGAAGTAAGGTAGCGATATCCGCCGTGACCTTGTCCTTCCACTGGGGCGTTGCCATGAACCAGTGATACAGAACTTCGGTAGCACTGGCGGACGTGGGGTCGATGAGATGCGTCTGACCGAACGCTGAATTGCTGATGTGATGGTCGACGTTGAGGATGGGCACGTTCGAGAATAGTTCCGTGTGCTCCGTGTACGTGGAGCCAAGCAACGTGAGATCGGCGGTATCGATGACGAGGATGAGGTCATACTTGGAGCCATCGGAGAACACTGAGACGTTCTTCGGATTGATCCTCCCCTTCTTCGGCATCACGATGATGTTCACCTTGGAGTCCTCAACGGTGTACCGGAGCTTCTCGATCTCGACGCCATTGGAGCAATCAAGCGTGATGATGCACTCCTGCTCCTCCTTGAGTGTGGTGGAGAGCATCTCCGCATTCGGCAGAAACTTGAGCGACTCCGGCAGCGTATCAGCACACACCACGGTGCACTCCTTTCCAAGTGAGCGAAACAGCGAATAGCACGCCAGCGCACTCCCGAGTGCATCAGGATCAGGATTGGCATGCGGCAGGATGAGGATCTTCTGCGCGTGCTCGATGATCGTCGTGGCCGTCTGGATATCGGTAGAACTCAAGGGCATAGACAAGTGTTCTTACTATTGTAACATAATATTATTAGATAATCAAGTATAGGTTCTGTCTAGTGAGGGGGAAAAGGGCGAGATCGTACAGCAAAGGAGCGGCTCGTGCCAGAGGAAAGGATCGCTCCGATTGCAACAACAACCCTCATTTATCGAAGCTGCGACATCGTGTCGCAGACATTTGCTACAAATTATGATGGTCGGGGTGCAGGGACTCGAACCCTGGGTCTCCAGACCCCCAGCCTGGCGCTTTACCAACTAAGCTACACCCCGAACGGAGCGGTAAGCGGCAAGCGCAGAAATATTGGGGATGCCTGACGCAACTCAATCTTAGCGCTGATCGCTAATCGCTGAAAGCTAATCGCTCCTCCGTCAGTACACTTCTTTCAGATAGCAGGATTCACAATACACAATCTCCGGACGCTCGGGGGCATAGGTGGACTCCATCGTAATGCCACATTTGAAGCAGCACCGCTTCCATATTTTGCGCGGATTCCTGAGCGCCATCCTTTGTCTATGACGCTCATCGGGATGGATGCGCGGTACGGGCAATTTCATCTCACGGTAGAAATCCAACTCCTTCCTGATAATCCTAAATGGGCGCGCTGTGACCTCACAACGAATCGCCCACTGCAAAATATCATCAGGAACAGCATCAATCGAATCCGGCAGATGCTTCCCGTCAATCACTTTCTGGACATTCGGCAGTTCATCACTCGCCTCTCTCCATTTCCAACCTCGCCTCAGAGCCTCCTCCTTCCGTAAAGGGAAATATTCGTTCGCGACGGTTTCGTTATACATAAAGCGGGATAGCATCACAGGAAAGAACTCACCCCACTCCTCGTCTGCCCGCATCTTCTGAATGATCCGCAAAACGAGCCTTTCGTACTCAGCCTCGGTGTACTGCTTATTCAGAATGCAGAACTCGTTGCGCTTCAGTCCGACACAGCCGAAGAGATGACACGAGTTATAGCAATGATCGCAGTAGACCAATGACGTAGTTTCGGCACCGAATACACAGAAGAGATCGTTGTAACCTTTTGGGAAGATCTCAACCGCCTCATAGCTCAATTCGCAAAAACCTGTCTCATTACAATCCTGACAATCCCTACAACCGACACCATCGCAGATGAAACGGCAATCCTGAGAATCCTGCGTATTGAAAGCCTGCGTGACGTTTCTGGACATGGAAATGTAATCACCTTCACACCCTTCACATTGACGTGAATGAACCGCTCGATGGTGCGCCTTCTGACGCAACCCCGCGAATTTCGCCTGCGCAGCCAGGACGACCACCTCATCTCCTTGAAGGAATTGTCGGAGCTTCGCTTTGAATTCTTCGGGGGAATACTGGATATTTTCTATGCAATAAGATTTGCCACGGAGCTGTGAGCAGAGAATGCAATCATGACAACCGGTACAGTCGTAGCACCAAGCGCACGACGAACAGTTCTCACAATCAATACAGTAACGGCAGGTATCGCACTGCTGGAAATTCAAACATTGATAACAACGCCGGCTCCCGATCCCCACACTGCAATCGAAGCAGTCCGTACACTTCTGCAAGCTGGAGACAAAGCAACAATCCTCATTGTAGTCACTGGAGAAAAGCAAATAACAATTCTTGTTGTACCCACAGACGTTTGTGTACTCGCTGTTCTCATTCTGGAAATAGGCAAGATTGCGGCGCGGGACGCGATCCATCAGTTCAGCGATCTGCCCGAAGAAGGGACGACTCTCATCAAACGGTTTCCCGTACGAAAGCGGATCCCACCCATCTCCCCACCACTCTTTCTGCTCATATACGGGAAACTTCGTCTCGGGTGCGTACATGGAAATGATCTCCTTGCCGGTAGCATCGCACTTCCTCTTATACAGCGTTCGTTCATTGCGGAATGCAAGACGTCGCTGCTGACGACAGTCGGGGCAGAGCTTTGGTGGAGGGATCAACTCCTTCTTTCCATTGAACACCGGCGAAAGCTTCTCGAGAAACACGAGGTCTTCAGGCGTAATCTCGAAACCGATGGAGCACTGCAGGCAGGTTTTCTGCATACTCGGATTATATACCGAGATGCTGATCGCTTACCGCTAATCGCTTACTTGAACGGCGACTCATATACCGCCTTCGCACCAAGCTCTTCTTCGATCCTGAGGAGCTGGTTGTACTTGCAGACACGATCCGTGCGGCTGGTGGCGCCGGTCTTGATCTGACCGGTCCCGAGACCGACGACCAAATCCGCAATGGACGTATCCTCCGTCTCGCCTGAGCGATGAGACACCACAGCGGTCCATCCTGCTGCGCGCGCCATGTCCACGGCATCCACCGTCTCGGTCACGGTGCCGATCTGGTTTAGTTTGATAAGGATGGAGTTGGCTGACTTCTCTTTGATCCCGCGCTTGAGCCTCTCCACGTTCGTGACAAACAGGTCGTCACCAACGATCTGGATCTTCTTCCCAAGACGCTTCTGCAGGAGATTCCAGCCTTCCCAATCATCTTCCGCCAGTCCATCCTCGATGGACACGAGTGGGTACTTCTTCGTCCACTCTTCGTAGAAATCAACCAGACCTGCGCTCGGAAGCTTCTTCCCCTCACGACTCAAATTGTACGTTCCTCCATCGAAGAGTTCGCTGGCTGCACCGTCGATGGCGATGCCGACATCCTTCCCCGGCTTGTAGCCGGCAAGCTCAATGCCAGCGAGGATGACTTCAATGACTTTGGAGTTGCTCTCAAGACTCGGGCCGTACGCACCCTCAAAACCGACGTTGATGTTGAAACCCTCCTTCTTCAGAACCTTCGCAATGGCCTGATAGATCTCTGCGCCCCAGCGCAATCCCTCCGTAAACGTCGGCGCACCGATGGGCATTACCATGAACTCCTGGAAGTCAGAGCTGTCATCCGCGTGCTTGCCTCCCTCCAGCACCAGCACCATTGGCACCGGCAATTTTAGAGACCGCTTGTCCGACGACAGATCGTGGAAGTACAGATATAGGGGTTGCTTGCGGCTTGCCGCAACGGCGTGCGAGAACGCGAGCGACACGCCCAGCGTCGCATTCGCACCGAGCTTGCTTTTGTTCGGGGTACCATCGAGTGCGACAAGAGCCATATCCAGCGATCGCTGGTCAAACTCCTTTCCTTTCACAGCTTTGAGAATCAATGTATTGACGTTGCTCACCGCCTTCAGCGTCCCCTTCCCGCCGAAGCGCATCTTGTCGCTGTCACGAAGTTCCGTTGCCTCATACTTTCCAGTCGATGCCCCGGAAGGAACCGCTGCTCTGCCGAATGAACCGTCGGAGAGCGTGCAGTCGACCTCGACGGTCGGTGTACCGCGGGAATCGAGGATCTGGCGGGCATGGAGGGAGGAGATGGAGGTCATGAGGAATTGAGAATGTAAAATGTAGAATGTAGAATTATTGATTCACCGCAAGAGTAAGCGATGTACCGTCATTCTACATTTTACATTCTACATTTTACATTCGCTCTTGTCTTGCTATTTTTTTCTATGTCCGTCGGCGTGCACGATTATGCAGTACTGCTGCGTACAAACCCATCAAACCGACGGCAAGGAGAATGAAGTCCTCCGGTCCGGAACGCACCAGACGACGCGGGCGGCGCTGAAGAATCGCCGGAGCCAGGGAAGAAGCGGTGGACGATTGTGAAGAAGCGGAAGTAACCAAAGGCTTCAGGGGATCCGTACGATTCGAGTTAATCCGGGGACGCTCAGCCTGCCCATCAACTAATGAACGCATGGCAGTAAAAAAATTCCCGACAACGTGCCTTGCCCCGCTGGGAGGGAATAATGCCGCAGACAACTTCTGATGCAATCCCATGGCTTCCGTAGAGATGCTTCCGGCAATGAACACCGCTGCAACGATCGAAAGCAAACTGAGCCTGAGCGTGCGACGACGGATCACGTGGAAAGCGAACAATCCGAGGAGGATAAGACCAAGAAGTGACAGGGGCAAAGACCAGAGAACGAAGAACCCGAGGAACAGGATATGGAAGGCACTTCCACGGGGATCGAAGATGGCGAGAACCAGCCAGAGGCAGAGCATGAAGAACGGATACCAGTGAAGCAGACGGAACTCGTAATCAGCACGGTTCTGACGGAACTTCCTGTAGAGGCTAAGCGGATACAGAGCGGCAAGAACTGCCAGCAGCGACCAGTACTTCATGCTCTCCGGAAACGGTGGCAGGAGCGCGATGAGCGCACCAGTCAGACAGATAATTATGCCGAGGAGCAGCATGTACGCCGACTCTGTACGGTGTTTCAGGGGCACAGGAACGGTGATTTTCCTTGGATTGGAGGGGTATGTCAATAGAAGTAGACATACGGACGAATAGGCGTATAGGCGTTAAGCGAATAGACGAGTGGGGGAAGACTCGCTTACACGCTTAACGCTTACACGCTTAACGATCCATCATTTTTTTCGCTTCGGCAAATACTTCTCCCGCTCATCCACCACACGCTGGCTCTGCAAAACGGTGTAGTGCCTCCGTCTGAACGACAGGATCTGGATGAAGAGGTATAACCCGAGCAGCAATCCCCAGACGACCCAGAGAATGCGCATGGACATAAACTGGATCGTCGCCTCACGGCTGACAACCAACACCGCACCGACGATGCCAAACCAGAACGCAGCCGAGGGCCAGGACTTGGAGAGAATTTTGGTCATCGGGTTGGATGTCCGTGAACGGAGATAGGCGATGACAAACGATCCGACGACGAAGAGGAGACAAATTCCGAGAATCAACCTGACGTGGGCATCCGCATAGTGCCATCCTCCGGGATTGGGCCAGAACCAGTAGACGATGAGAGATTTCATAGGAAGAGGAGAAGAAGATCGAATCGATTAGGTAAGGTATGTAAGATAAGTAAGGTACGTACAGCAGGGAAATTCTTCAGGCACCTACCTTACCTGCCTTACCTTCTTTACCTGCCTTACCGTTCTTCAATTCCTTTTTCGTCCCCTGCAATTTCGATAGTAAATCCGCCACCTGTCTCTCCAGTCCGCGCTGGGCAAGTGTGCGTGAGGGACGGATCAGAAGATAAATCAGAAAACCGATCACCGGAAGAACGGCAACGAGCAGAATGCACAGCGTCTGGTAGATGAAGGAATTGGTTCTGAGGATGATGTCCCGTGTCGCGAAGAGAACCAGGAAAATGATGATGCAGGCAGCCAGGATCATCGAGAGCTGCATGAAGAACACGGGCGAATCAGCGGAGAAAATCGTTGAAACGTCCGGGAAAATGGAGAGGAGCTGCGACACAGGAACAGGGGGAAATGAACTACAGATGGGGATATTTCCATCGATGGACTACAACGTATACGACCGCCGCGACCAAGGCAAGAACCGCCAGCACCTGGCTGAATCTGAGCTGATACTGCGGAAAATCGATCCACGAACGACTCAGAACGTATGCGATGGTGAGCACGCCAATGGCAGCTCCGTAGATCGCGTTGACACGAGGGGTCAGACGCTCTTCCAATACCGCAAGTCCTCCCAGGCTTGCGATCAAGCAGGCGAGGAAGAGGAAATCCGGCAGTTTGGCGAAGACCGGAATACCCATATCTCCGCGGAAGAATTCGAAGATGAACACGGCGACCGATGCGGCGATAATTCCGACAAGAGTTTCAGCGCCGGCACGCTTGGAATGCCTGCGAATGACGAGCAGTGCAAATGTCAGGACGAGGTAGAACAGCGCGTAGTAGATCTGTACCGGATGGATGGGCACGGTGTACCGGACATCGTAGGTATTGAGCGTCACACCCCAGAATACATTGGTCGGCTTGCCGTATGCCTGAGCGGACAGGAACATCCCGAACCAGTCGAACAGAAGACCGAAGGTCGTCGCCGGGAGCAGGACATCCATCCACTGCAAGAACGTCGTGCGCTGATTGCGCGTCGTGAAGAAGATGACGACACCGATCCCCAGTGCCGCACCGATGAAACTGAACCCACCGTCACGAATATCGACGATGCGGAGAGGATGCGAAACATAGAGCGGATAGTTGGCGACCACCGCCAGCAGACGCCCTCCGATCAAGAATGCCAACGCATGAACCCAGGCAAAATCCTGCAGACTCTGGAGACTCAAGCCGGCTGACTTGGACAACCGGAAGAAGAACTCCGCCGACATCAGAAGCGCGATCATCAGGAACACCACGCGCATCCAGATGATCATGGGGCCGATCTCAAAAGCCTCAAACATTGATGAGAGAATAGCATGTGAATGGCAGGTAAGGTAGGTAAGGAAAGTAAGGTACGTAAAGCACGTGTTTTCACCTACCTTACATACCTTACGTGCAATACCTACCTTACTTTCCGATTCCGGCTTCCAAATTTGCTATTCAGGAAGGATTGGAAACTTCCCGGCCACGATTCAACGCTTGAAATAATTTTTTCAATGCGTCTGCACCACCACCAGCTAACGTTCGCTCTATAGGTGTCATTTCCCGATGTTCTGCAGAACCTGAACCAGTCGCATAATCATGACTTTCAACTATCACCACACCGTCACCTAAGTCATGCATTACTGGTCCAACCTTGGCAAAAGGCAAACCACTAACATTCGAAGAAACAGAACCATTACTCATACACCGATAGTACTATGCAACAATCGCTTGTCAATATCTGTGATCACACTATCGATGAATGCATCCCGTGCTACCCCCACCTGCTTCTTCGTCTTCACATTGCGTACGGTCACCGTCTTCTCCGCAATTTCACGATCACCGAGCACAACCAAGTAAGGAACCTTCATCATCTCACCGTCGCGGATGCGCTTGCCGAGGGAATCAGATGACGGAAGAACCTCGACTCTCACTCCCCTCTTCTTGAGATCTGCTGCAAGCGTGGCAGCGGCTTCCTCATGCGGTGCGGCGACCGGAAGAATATTCACCTGGACAGGGGCAAGCCACAGCGGGAAGAGCCCTGCAAAGTGCTCGATCAGGAATCCAACGAGACGCTCGTGCGTGGAGAGAGGTGCGCGGTGAATGCACAGCGGCACCTTCTCAACACCATCCTTATCAATGTACTTGAGTCCGACCTTGCCCGGCACATCGAAGTCGACCTGATTGGTGGCCAGAGTAAATTCCCGTCCGATGGCACTCCAGATCTGCACGTCGATTTTGGGACCGTAAAACGCCGCCTCGTCCGGCACCTCCACGTAATTGACGTTCTTCTTCTGCATTGCCTTGCGCACCATCTCCTCGGTCTTGACCCACAATTTGGGTTCGTTCACGTACTTCTTCCCCAGTTCCTTGGGATCGTGGAGCGAAAGACGCATGACGTACTTGCCAATATCGAAGATCCGGAAATACTCAATGTACAGATCGATGACCGCGTTGAACTCCTGCTCGAACTGCTCCTCGGTCAAATAGATGTGCGCATCGTTCATGCAGAGCGAGCGAACCCGCATCAGACCGAAGAGCGCACCGGAATCCTCGTAACGATAACAATGGCCATACTCCGCCAGACGCATGGGGAGATCACGATAACTTCTGGCACTGCTCGCGAAGATCTGGTGGTGGTGCGGACAGTTCATGGGCTTCAGGTAATACTCCTCCTCTCCATCCAGCTTCATGGGCGGGAACATCGATGTTTTATAATGTGCCAAATGCCCTGTCTGAGCGTAGAGCTTGCCCTTGGCGATATGCGGTGTGCGGACTCTCAAATACCCACCCTTCTCCTCCATCTCTTTTCCAAGTGCCTCGATCTGGTCAACGATGATCGTCCCACGCGGCGTCCAGAGCGGCAGACCCGGACCCACCATGTCGGAGAATGCGAAGAGATCCAATTCCTTGCCGAGCTTCCGGTGATCGCGCTTCTTCGCTTCTTCCACCATTTTCAAGTGCGCATCCAATTCCGCCTTCGACGCAAAGGCTGCGACATAGATTCTGGTGAGCTGCTCACGTTTCTCATCTCCGCGCCAGTACGCACCGGCGAGAGTGGTCACCTTGAAACAATCAGCCGGAATGTCTTTCGTCGTCTCGACGTGCCCGCCCCGGCAGAGATCGACGAATGTGTTGTCACCCTTGGGGCCAATGTTCGTGTAATGCGTCACCGTCTTCACCTTCTCGTTCTTCTCCAGATCTTCGATCAGCTCGACCTTGAACTTCTGCTTCAGTTTGCGCCAGAACTTCTTCGCATCGGCGACCTTGAGCTCGTCGCACCGGAACGTCTGACCCTGGTAGATGATCTTCTTCATCTCCTTCTCGATCTTCGGCAGATCGCTGTCGGTAATAGGCTCAGCGAAGAGGAAGTCGTAGTAGCAACCGGTATCGATCGGCGGTCCGATGGTCACGAGCGTGCCAGGCCAGAGATTGGTCACAGCCTGTGCGAGAACGTGCGCCAGGGAATGGCGGAGATGGTGAAGAGAATCTTCAGAGGTGGTGGGCATGGTGAGAGAGTACAGGGGAGAATGTAGAATGTAGAATGTAAAATGTAGAATGATGGAATTAATTCTTCTTACTGGACTTGATGATCGCTGTCAGCAACCGGATCAATTCATCGACATCCTTGAGTAATGAAGCGGCTTCTTTGAGCGTAAAATAACCTCCGTCGCGCAACAGGGAAATCCAGTAATCTGATTCGTGAGCCTCATTCAACGCGATATTCAACTTCGAGATAAATTCCTTCTTGCTTTGCGCGTTCACTCCTTCACGAATATTGGCCCCAATGCCAGTCCCTGAACGCAAGAGCTGATTACTCAAAACAAATTCGTGTTTTATCTTCGTCAAATATTGATACGCCTTCACAATGCGGTGTGCAAAAGCGTAACTCTTGACCACAACAATATTTTCTTTGGCTGGTTTTTCCATAACGTTCATTCTACATTCTATATTTTACATTCTCAATTTCGTCAGGCGCTAATTCCCACCTCCTTCTCGATCGTCCTTACCTCACGCAGCAACTGACCGTCCTCCTTCATCTTGGTCTCAATCTTCTCCACCGCATTCATGACCGTCGTGTGATCCCGATTGGAGAAAGTGGCACCCAGGCGGACATAGCTCATGCGAACGTGCTTCTTGCCGATGTACATGGCGATCTGGCGTGGAATCAGGATTTCCCGGACGCGCGATTCGCCGAGCATATCCGGAACGGAAACGGAGAAATACTTGCTCACCGTCTCCAGTACATCCTGGAACGCGATGGCTTTCTCCGGCTCCTTCTCGAAACCGACATCCTCCTGCTTCCCATCCATGGAATCGCAGAGCTTGTTCATGATCTCGGTCATGGATGAGACGGTCGGTACACACTGCTCCAGCTCATACTGGGCAACCGCCTGCATGAGAATTCCCTCCAGCTGGCGGATGCTCTTCGTGGCGTGCTCGGCAACGTAGCGAAGCACCTTCTCATCCAAGAGCAAACCGTACTCCTGCGCCTTTTCCGCAAGAATGGCATAGCGAGTTTCATAATCAGGCATGGTGACATCCGCAACCATCCCACGCTCGAAGCGTGACACCAGACGATCCTGCATGATGGTCAACTCTTTCGGCGGACGGTCGGAACTGATGATGATCTGCTTCCGTTCCTCAGTCAGCGTATTGAACGTATGGAACAATTCTTCCTGTGTTCGCTCTTTGTTCGCCAAGAACTGGATGTCATCGATGATCAGCACATCAACTTCACGGTAGCGGCGACGGAACTGCTCCATCTTGCTGTGCTGGATGGCCTCAATGACCTGATTCGTGAAGTCCTCAGATGTTGTGTAGAGCACCACGGCATGCGGCATCGTGCGCAGGATGGCATTACCGGTTGCCTGCAGAAGGTGCGTCTTGCCGAGACCGACGCCACCGTAGATGAAGAGTGGATTGTACTTGCCGCCGGGATCGCCTGCGACGGCTGAGCACGCTGCATGAGCCAACCGATTGACCGGACCCACGACGTAGTTCTCAAGCGAGTAGCGGGGATTTAAGAGCTTGCTCGTGAGACCTTCTGCGATCCGAACCTCAGCTCTTCCCGGCAACTTCCGGCGCTTCTTGTCGGGGAAATGTTCGAGGAGACGGAGTGTGCGGGTCGTATCGTCCTTGAGTCCCCCATCGACCTGATACACCACCTGATCGATCGTCGGATCGACCTCCTTGAGCGCGGCAATTGTCATCGTCCGGTAGTGCTCCAGATGCCAGTTTAGGAACATCGGGAGCGGCAATCCAATCACCACGTTATTGCCCTCACGACCCAGAATCGTCGTGTCCTTAAACCACGTGATGAACTGCCCGCGAGCCATCTGCGGCTCGATGAGAGTCAGTACTTTCAGCCAGAGATCGAGGTCGGGGGCGGGGGTCACGAGACGAGGTAAGGTAAGTAATGTAGGTAAAGGTAGGTAAGGTAGGTGAGATGTAAAAAGAATTATCGAGGATTGATGCTGCTAAGAGAGTGAAAGAAAGACAATAACCGAGAACTTTGATTGAAGGATTGTGAATGCACGTACCTTACTTACCTTACGTGCCTTACCTACCTTACCTAGAACAAATGAATCACATCATTAAACGTGATAATGATGATGAGCCCGATCAGAAGAAAGAACCCGATCATGTTCGTGAGCAGTTCAAAGCGCTGATTGAGCGGGCGACGGATGACGATCTCGGCAAGCACGAAGAGCAGACGACCGCCGTCGAGCGCCGGGAGCGGCAGGATGTTCAGAATGGCGAGAGAAAGACTCAGGAGCGCTACAAGCTGCAGGTACGTCATGAACCCTTCCTGCACGGCACTGGAAGTAAGTCCGTAGATGCCGACAATGCCCGTGATCCCCTCGGGAACATTGAGCCTCGTGAGGAGTGTGTGGAATAAATTGTAAATGCCTTTGATGGTCTGCACGGTCATGAACATCATCTCGTTCCATGCCACGACAACCGACCGAAGCAGCGGACGCGTATTCGAACGGATACTGCTGTCGGCAAGTGCGATGCCGGCTTTGCCGTCAGCCAGCGGAACCGTCATCGTCACGGTCTTGCCGGTGGTCACCCGGAGTGTGTACGCGACACTCGCCTTCCCTTTCTGGAATGCGATGACTTCTTCGGGTGTCGTCACGGGATGGTTATCGACAGAAAGAATGGCAGATCCTTTGGGCACACCGGCGGTGTCAGCAGCTCCACCTTTGATGAGTGCCTGCACAAAGACACCCTTGTCTACAACCAACTCGCCGCGTGCGATGGCATCCTCGAGCTGCACCTTGGTGTAGTGGTATGGAACCCAGCGACCAACGGAGAATCCTGCAGTGAAGAGCACGAATGCGAGGATGAAGTTCATGGCGACACCGCCACACAAAATGCAAATGCGTGCGAAGTTCCCTGCACCGCCGAAACTCCCCTTCTCAAACCGCCGCTCCACGATGACCTCATTCTCACCCTTGAGCCGGACGAAGCCTCCAAACGGCACCCAGTTCAGACTGAATACGGTGCCAGCGGCACGGAATAATGTAAGCGCACGTGGCGGCAGACCGAAGCCGAATTCCTCGACTGTTACACCGAAAAGCTTCGCGAGGAGGAAGTGACCGAGCTCGTGAATGATGATGAGCAACGTCAAGAGAAGAACGAACGCGATGACAGTGATCAGGGTGGTCATGAAAACAACTTGGAAGGGAGGAACCGGACAATATCAGACATGTGGATAATGAAAAAGTTTTCCACAGCCACTTCGGGTTGCAGATGTTTAGGAAGAATGATGGAGAGGAAGATCCATCGATTTGTTTTCGCCGATTGCTCAGGAGATGTTGACGATAGCGTCGCTTCTCTTTACCCTTGCCAAGCTCACTCGGGCAATTAGCTCAGCTGGTTAGAGCGCCACATTGACATTGTGGAGGTCACTGGTTCGAGTCCAGTATTGCCCACCATTCGACTCGCTGCGGCTCGCTTATAGCAAGCCGTTTGTTGATAGGTATCTCACTGGTTCGAGCCTGCTCTGACGAACAATAACCCAAGTCCTATCTGCTGCCACCAAGGGTACTGATCCTCGCATCGATCCTCCGGAGCAAACGGTCACGTATGTTTCCGAGAATCATTCGTGCCCCAGGAAACTGAGTCAATGCAAGTCGTTGATCGATGCGCTTGAGCAAACGCATGCGCATGAATTGAAGGAGCTGGAGAGCGGAAGAGGAGGAATCATGAGTATCGGAGGCAGCATGAAGCACAGATGATGACGAGGAAGAAGATGCCATCGTTTGTTGTGCCGCTACCTCCATGCGACGTGCCAGTGTCTGAGAACGAGCACCTCCTGACGTCACGACGGTTGCCTGGGATGAAGCAGCGGACACTGAAGAGGAGGAGGATGACGAAGAGGAAGATGATGATGACGAAGAAGAGTCTGACGATGCTTGAGTGAAGACGCTGATCCTGTTACCGGAAGCATCTGAAACGAAAAGGCGACTTGAAGCCCCATCGTAAGTAACACCGGTGGGGTTACTCATGCCATTCTGCGTGCCACCCCCCGCCGTACTCCGGGTGAAGTTCGGCTGTCCGAGAACGCTCAGAGCATTTTGTCCGTCAGTGATAGTGGCGATGTTCTGAATCGTGATTCTGTTATTCAAATATTCTACGATGAAGAGACGGCTCCCTGTCGGATCGTACGAGAGCCCGTAGGGATAGGAGACGCCGTTCTGCGTCGTAGCCGTCGCACTGGTATAGAAAACCGGCTGACCGAGCACGTTGTCCGGAATGCGATCGACAAACGTGCCGTTTGCATTGAGTGCATAGACGAGGACGCGGTGATTGCCGAACTCGGAAACGAAGAGCCTGTGTCCGATAGTATCCACGGCCAGGGCGTAAGGAGATGACAACCCGAACTTGTTTGGCGCATTGCTCGACGATACTTTATTGAAGACCATGACCGGTGCCGCGATACTGTCATCCAGTTGCCCGAGACCATCGATAGCATTCTGACCGTCGGTCACGGTACTCACATTCTGAACGATCATGCGATTATTCCCCGCATCAGAAATGAATAGGCGGTTCGATATCGGATCAAAAAGAACGCCATAGGGAGTCCTGAGGGTGTTCTGGGTGGTCCCGTAAGCACTCGCAGTGAAATTCGATTGTCCGAGGACATTCACGGCATTCTGACCGTTGACAATCGCTGCGACACTGAATGCCAGAACACGGTTATTCTGAGTATCACTGACGAAGAGGCGACTGCCTGTCGGATCGTACGTGACGCCGAAAGGCGTATTCATGCCGTTCTGAGTCGCAGCGGAAGTGCTGCGGGAAAAGTTCGGTTGACCAAGGACGTTCGCCGCGTTTTGCCCGTCAGAAATGGACGCCACTGCCTGCACGATGACACGATTGTTGAGGTAATCCGCAATGAAGAGACGACTGTTTGTTGCATCGTAGTCGAGGCAGTAGGGATAATTCATACCGTTCTGCGTCGTGACACCCGCACTCCTCGCATAGTTCGGTTGACCTAAAACATTCGCAGCATTCTGCCCGTCCGTGATGGAAGCAACATTCTGAACTAGCACGCGGCTATTACCGTAGTCAGCGATGAAGAGGCGGTTGCCGGCAGCATCAAAGACCAAGCCATATGGATTGGAAATCCCGTTCTGGGTTGTGGCGGATGCACTCGATACGTAGTTCGGCTGACCCAGAATGTTCGCCGCGTTCTGCCCATCGGTGATCGTACTGATGCTCTGAACGAGGATGCGCTTGTTGGTGTAATCGGCGATGAAGAGACGGCTGCCCGCCGGATCGTAGGCGAGACCAGTGGGATACCCCATCCCGTTCTGCGTTACCGCAGTCACGTTGGTATAGAACACCGATTGTCCGAGGACGTTATCAGGGATGCGATCGACGAACGTGCCGTCGGCATTCAGAGCAAACACGAGGACACGGTAGTTGTAGTAATCGGCGACGAAAAACCGATGACCCGTTGAATCCAGAGCAACGGCGCGACTGCCGCTGAGACCAAGCCTGTTCGGCAGATTCTGGACCGTTCCTTTCGTGAAAACCGGCGACGGGGCGCTGATGTTGTCATCGTATTGACCCAGAGCATCGACGGCATTCTGACCATTAGAGATCACACTCACATCGTGGACGGAAACGCGATGATTGCCGTACTCGGCGACGAAGAGGCGACTATTCGTTGCGTCGTAGGCGATGCCGTAGGGGTTTTTGAGCCCGTTCTGCGTCGTAGCGGATGCAACAGACGAGAAGTTCGGTTGCCCGAGGACGTTCGCAGCATTCTGCCCGTCCGTGATGGAAGCAACGTTCTGCACAGTAACGCGTTGATTGCTACCCTCGGAGATGAAGAGTCGACTGTTCGTCGGATCGTACGCAAGCCCGACAGGACGATTCATGCCATTCTGCGTTGCTGCCGAGGCACCCGTCGAAAACACTGATTGCCCGAGGACGTTGTCAGGGATGCGATCGACGAAGGTGCCGTCTGCATTCAGGGCATACACGAGGACGCGGCTGTTCATGTAGTCCGCGACGAAGAGACGATGGCCCGCAGTATCGATGGCAGTGGAATAGGGCGAATACAGACCGAACTTGTTCGGATTGTTGTGCGCCGCGCCCTTGATGTAGACAGGCTGGGGCGCAATCACACTGTCGTCATACTGACCAAGTACATCCGCCGCATTCTGACCGTCGGTGATGGAAGCGACACTCTGGACAGAAACCCTGTTGTTATCTTTCTCTGAAATGAAGAGGCGGCTTGTTGCAGGTGAGTATGCAAGACCATACGGACCCTTCATACCATTCTGTGTCGTAGCGAAAGTAGCTGACGCATAGTTCGGTTGTCCCAGAACATTCGTCGCGTTCTGTCCGTCAGTGATGGAGGCGACAGTAAAAACCGTGACACGATGATTGCTGTTTTCAGCAACGAAGAGACGGCTTGTTGCCGAGTCGTAGGCGAGAAACATGGGAGTAGCCATGCCGTTCTGCGTAGTGACGTTGGTGATCTTTGTATAGTTCGGTTGCCCGAGAACATTGGCGGCGTTCTGTCCGTCGGTGATCGTACTAACGCTATAGACGATGACGCGGTTATTGGTTGAGTCGGCGACGAAGAGGCGGCTGTTCGTTGAATCGTAGGCGAGACTGAAGGGATTCCTGAGCCCGTTCTGCGTCCCGGCAGATGTGCCGATCGAATAGTTCGGTTGACCCAGGACATTGGCGGCATTCTGTCCGTCGGTAATCGAACTGACGTTCTGAACGATGATGCGGTTATTGGTGTATTCAGAAATGAAGAGACGACTATTCGTTTCGTCGTAGACGATGCCAAAAGGAGTCTTGAGTCCGTTCTGTGTCGTGACGGCAGCATTGGAGGAATAGTTCGGCTGACCGAGGACATTCGTCGCGTTCTGTCCGTCGGTAATCGTACTGACGTTATAGACGATGACACGAATGTTGCCGTAGTCGACGACGAAGAGACGGCTGCCCGTCGAATCGTATGCGAGACTCATCGGAGAACTCATCCCGTTCTGCGTTAATGCGGCTGTCGAGACGGAATAGGAACCTTGTCCAAGAACGTTATCCGGTATGCGATCAACGAACGTGTCGTCCGCGTTCAGCGCATAGACAAGGACACGGTTATTGGAATAATCAGCCAAGAACAGACGGTGTGCCACGGTATCGAGTGCCATCCCCTCTGGAGAATTCAGACCGAATCTATTGGGTCCGTTGCCCGCTCCGTTCTTGGAGAATACCGGTGACGGTACTGAGACATTGTCATTGTACTGACCGAGGACATCGACAGCGTTCTGACCATCCGTGAACGCCGCATGAACTTCGCCATGTACAAAAAATACTGCTCCAATGAACAGAATATTGAGGATGTATTGTTGCCAACGCATTGAAAGTGGTGGAAGCGTTGGAAATCATAGTATCTACTCTTCATCTAATTACATAGACGATCTGACTGAGCGGTTACTGACAAACTTCTTCAATAATGGACAGACAACAATTTCGCTACAATCCTGCTTATGTTCAACATCCTCCTCGACTTCCTCTTCCCACGTCGCTCGATCGGCGGACGGGAAGGTGCCTGGATCACGGAAGATGAGCGCAAGCAAATCAAGTTAACGCCACTGTTGCTGGATAAAGAAGCATTGAAAAAGAAGGGTCTCAAATTCGTCGATGCAATCATTGCAGCCGGGAGTTACGACGACTCCCCTCTCCTCAAGAAAGCCATCCTGACCTTCAAGTACGGACGGGTACAGACACTCGGCCCGGAGCTGGGAAACTGGATGACCGGAGCGATCCATGGTCTCCTGATTCCACCTGCCAGACTTAGGGATACCACGCCGGTTCTCTGTCCGGTTCCGCTCCACTGGACGCGGAAATTCCAACGGGGATTCAACCAGGCTCTGGTGCTTGCCGAACAAATTTCCAATCGGACGAGCTGGCCGGTGCGTGAGATCGTCCGGAGGATCAGGCCGACCGGACACCAGGCATGGAGATCGCGATCTGAGCGATTGACCGCCTTGACCGATGCATTTGCATCAACCGAGCGCCGGGGGCATGCACCGCAGTACGTCATCCTGATCGATGACATCTGCACGACGGGAACGACGCTGGACGAGTGTGCGAAAGCGCTGAAGGATGCGGGAACGGACGCTGTTGTTGCGGTAGTTGCAGCTTATGGTTGAACGGGGGGTAAGGTAGGTAAAGAAAGTAAGGTATGTAAGGTTGGTTTTTGGCTTTTATATGAGCTTTTCACCTACATTACGTACCTTACCTACAATACTTACATTACCTAGCTCCTATAACATTTCCTTTTCCCGTCAATCTCCCCGCCTCGCAAGAAATCGAATTTTCAGGTAAAATAAGCAGATTTATGCCAACAAACACAAACCCCATCCTGGAGTGGCAGGCTGCGATGAAAGTCGACTACGAGCGTTCGACGACCTGGTACATCCGTGCCGGGATCCTCTGCCTCCTCATGATCGTCTACGGGATCCTGACTTCTGCCTGGAGTTTGGCGATCGTCTTCGCACTGTGTCCGGGGCTCTACTTCCTGGTGCGCAATCAGCCACACCCGCTCCATACGATCAGGATCTACGAGAACGGCATTGAGTGGGACGGACAGCTCCAGTCCTGGAATGAATTCAACGAGTTTTGGATCCTGCAAGGCAAGGGTTATTACGAGCTGCATGTCGGCAATCCCAAGAAATTCAAGCGCGATCTCGTGGTACTCACTGGCAACGCCGATCCGCACCAGATCCGTGATGTCATGAGTGCATACCTGCCGCAGACGACAAAGCACCGTGAACGACCGATTGATGCACTAACGCGATTTCTGAAACTCTGACAAGAAACATGATCAAGACAAACATTCATTGTCGGCTCACAGTCACCGAGCACTCGCTCCGGGAGCACAGAATGCTACGGGACGTGCCGGACCGCCGGCTGAGTGCCGATGGATATTTGCCACCGAATGATGACATGCCATCCGCTGACCAGCAGGATCAGGAAACAAGCGAACACCGATTCGAGCGATGGAAACTCGGCGGAGCAGAAGCAACGGGCACAGGTATCAGTGACATCATGAAGAGAACTCACGAGAACGTTGTCGTGATTGACCCACAGCTGGAGCTGGGAGCACTGCGCGAAAGCGATATATTGTGGGATCTGGTCTCGGTAGACGGAATCATGGACAGAGAGATGGGAGAACTACTCAAGAGTAAAGCTTCATCGGTCAACCTCACCATGAATGAGAAAGAAACCAATCTGCAGGAATTGATGTCAGCGAAACCCAAGAACGTGGGAAGCATCCTCTGGGTGATCAGAAACAATATCGAATCGGCAGAGGAGCTCAGTCAAATGCTCGAGAAACGGCTGAAGGTGCTAGGAATGCATGATCCGGCAATGCTCCAGAAAAAATTGGAGGAACTGCGGGATACGAGTACATCCGAAGAGAAATTCGGTGTGCTTACGGAAGCAGGGATAACGAAACAAGATGTGCAACGCATCGCAGAAAAGATTTCTGGACAGAAAGACGCTGCCAAAGAGTTAACAGATCGCACCCTGGATGCCGTGATCAATTTTCTCTGGAATACGGTTATCATCAGAAAGCGTCAAAGTCTCTTCGCAGAGCGAACGGGGAAAGAAAATCCATATACCTCGGATGCTCGCGCTGACTACATCCGGACGCTGAAGCAGCAAGAAGAGTGTGTAGAGAAATACCTGAAGGCGATGCTGCAGTCGAAGATCAAGCTCATCGGCGACCGGTTGAAGCTCTACTACACGCAAATCGGGAGGAAGGGTGCCGGGATGGATGTGAAAGATTTTGATCGTGCGTACGGACTGGAAGACCGGATGCGCGATATCGAAGGTCTGCAGGCGAAGATCGAAGCAGCAGCCGGACTGCAGCGCGGTAGAGCAGGCGGCAAGAAACCTATCGATTTCGAAAGCCTCATGACATCACTCGGAACACTGGAAACGCTGGAACGGGAAGTGGGATCGTTGCCAAGTGCGGGGAAAACAGAACTCGGCTCAGATGCAGAAGATGTGAACTTCAAGAACAATGTCGAGCAAAGTGTGGAGGAAGGAAACCGGAACGAAGACATGGCGGTCGAGATAGCCAAGTCACTCAAGCATGTCCGTGAGACGAATACCGATCCCGCTGCAACAGCGGAATTGGACAGAATGTGGGAGCGGTACCAGCCATACGCCGCAGGTCTGGATAGCATTGAAAGACAATTTACGTCTCAGGCTGACTGCACTGTGCATCGCATGTCGATGCGGCAGATGCCGTACCATCACATTCAACGGGATCTCATCACGGTCTCTACCCTCACACTCGAACCAACGTACTTCTCCGACGGTTTGGCCAAACAGGAAGCAGCACGAAAGAATCATCCGAATACGAAGCAAGGACGTGAAGAGCTTAGGCAACTCCTCGGCACTTCGATTACGGGAATCCAGAAGCAGACACAGGGAGACATCGCCCGTGTCCTCTCCATCGGTCCCAATCTGGCCAAGCAAAACGAAGTACTGGAGGCTCAACTCCGCGACGCAGAGAAGCATCCGGATATCACTAAACGCGAACAGATGTTCCTCGCAGCCGCGACGGAAATCCGGGAGCTAGCGGCAGCAAATCGACTCCTGGGTGAGACTTGGGTGGTGGAAATAGATAAACCAACTGTGTTTGAAAAAATCACGCAATTGCAGCCGGGAATTGCGATGAATACATACGGATACTATGTGCTCGGCACCGGCAAGATCTATCTCAACATGAGCAGCGTCCGCCGGGATAAAGTGAACAAACAACGAGTCATCGAGCATGAGCGCAATCACGCATTCATCGATGTGATGTGCAGACGAACCAAAGCGCTGCCGGGTCTGCTGGTGCATACGCGCATGGCTCTGGACAACGCCGCCAGTGAACAGGGAACGACCGCAGAAGAATTGCTGAAGACATTCGCGAAAGAATGCAAAATCGACATGACACATCCCGGCTGGAGAGAACTCACGATGGATGAAGCAGCCGTCGTCTGTGCGGATTATCTGGGAGGCAAGAAGAAAACACTGACCGATGCGCAGAAGAATGTCCTCAGGACACTGGGTTTGGAGAAGAGTGCTGACGACGGAATTCCAGACCACGACTCTCTGCGACAAACAACACCGAAAGAGCAGAGGGCCAAGTCTGGTAAACAGAAAATCGGACAACGCATGGCAGCAGATGATATTCAAGAAGGATACGAACCAGAGAGCGGTGCAGTTGAGACGAAATCAACAGAAGCGGAAGGTGAATACCCGTTCCTCAAAAATCTGGATGAGGTGAAATGGAAACTCGACCGCATCGATGACTTCATGAAAGTGTATCCGCAGAATCTCCAAGCCGATGCCGGAGAAGGGCAAAACTATGAGCAGTACATCAATGAAATCAAGAAAAGGCTCAAAGTCACGGAAAACCTCTTCACACAAAAAAACGTGGCAGATGATCGTCAAGAAAAAATACTCCAGCAGATGATTGAAGACCTTGATTTCGACACGGGAGATATCATGAAAGCCATCAAAGAATTTGATTCGAAGAGAATGGATATGACGCACGTTGCACCCAGTACAAAAAGAACACTATTCCAGAAAGCATCCGAGCGCATCGTCTGGTGCTCACTCTCCGACATCTGGGGAATGATCAAGGATGCTGGTGAAGACATCAACCGCATGTGGAAGCGCCGTAGCGAGGATGCACGTGCCAAACTGGGACGAGCCGTCACCGCCACGTTCATCCCGGAGAAAATTCCGTACTTCGGACGTCTGCAGTATGACTTCCGCGGACGCGAGAAGCACTCGGAAGAGGAGGAAGTAGGCGTATGGGAGAAGCGCTTCGGGCATATCGATAATCACGCCCTTCAGCACATGCTTGTGGGACAGACCGACAAAGACAAGGTGAAAGCCATCATCAACCTCCTCACCAAGCGCGGACGCATGGACTTTGAGGACGATCAGCTCTGGTACACACTTGAGCGATTGTCGAAATATGGCATGCCGCATGACGCTTGCCATCGGGACAACATTCTCCGTAACGCCTACCTGCAGAAACTCATCGCCCAAATCTGGGATGACAAAGACCAATTCGAGCACTGGAAGACAGCGAACGACAGCGCTATCAAAAAAGGTAAAGACTCGTTTGCAGCTACAGTAGATGATCTATCGAGCCTTCCGAAGGGTCAGGCAAGCGCGCTAGCACGCCTGCTGGAAGCATGGGATAAACAAAAGGATCATGGAGCGAAAGTATCTCCGGAAGAAGAGGTAAATCCGCATCTCTTCGAAGAGCACATTCACTACGCGATGAGAAACGGAAAAATGGGAATGGAAGACAAATTCTTCTACCTCATACAAGGCGTTGCACGCGGTTTACTTAACGTCGATCGCCTGCGCTCATTCAATGGACAGGAGGGAAAAATTTTGAATGCCTTTCCGTTTATCGACTTCTTCGATAAGAAAAATAATACCCTAGATGAGATCAGAACTATCGCCGAGAGTATTACGAACAAGAAGGCACCATACACACCGGACTACAGAACAACGTACCTTCTGTACGAAGAGGTAAGGAGAAACAAAGCCGTCCGTGATCGTGCGGCAAAAGGCATCAAGAACTCACAAAACGTCGATCATGAAGACCTGCCAATGCTTATCAGTTTGCTGGATTACGGTAACATCAACCAAGCAACAGGCATTGCCGGAGGACAGCTGTGGAGAGTCTCCGCTCCTGCAATGAAGAATATCTATGTGGGATACAATTCGCTATTCCAGTATTATGCTATACGCGCCAGAATGATCCTAGAAGGCGTTTCGGGTGTAAAACCATTGACGATGGAGGATATCACAGCGATCACAACTGCTCTGGTTGCGTTCATTCACTATGACAACCTAATAACAAGAGCAGCAGATACGGGATCTCGTCCATATTTGACATGGAATGAAATCAATAACGATCCACCTGTTTCGGGTACCCTGCTCACAAAGAACTACCGCGACAAAGCGACAGGATTCGCAAAAGAAATTGTAAAAGACAAATTGGGAATCGCTGAGATAACTACAAAAGAAGGAAATGTTACCATAGATGATGCAATCGGTGTCGGTCGGGACGCAGCTACAGTGGATGAATTAGGTGCTACTAAGAAAAAAGTTCTGATGAGTCAGGCTTGCCAGGAAGATTTGACGAAGAACATCAAGAAAAATCTGACAAAGGCTTTCAAAGAAAACCCACAACAAATCCTGAAATGGCTTGCAAAATTTACAGAAGACCCAAGTAAAACACTCCATCCCGAAGAAGAGGAATTTACATACAGTAACATTAAATCAATCGTACCAACGTGGAGACAAGCGGTTCCACAAACACACGCAATCCACTAGAATGACTGAGCATGATTGCTCAGTCACGCCGCATCATCGTCAAAGTCGGCACCAACGTACTTACCACACCGGAGGGTTTATTGAATGCTGACATGATGGCATCACTGGTTCAGCAAATCGTAACCCTGCAGCAGAAGGGAACTGAAATCATTCTCGTCTCCTCGGGAGCCATGGCAGCGGGGAGAGCTGTCGTGAGAGCCCACAATCGTCGGCGATCCACATCTCGCTTGTCGCCCTTCGACTACGCTCAGGGTGACAAGCAGCGTAATGACGTCACCAACCGGCAAATCCTCGCCGCCGTCGGGCAGGTGCACCTCATGAAACGGTACGCTGAATTATTCGGCACTCACAATGCCATTTGCGCTCAAGTTCTTGCGACAAAGGAGGATTTTCGCGACCGGCGACATTACCTGAATATGCGCGGCTGCTTCGCATCTCTATTGGAAGAAGGCATCGTTCCGGTGGTAAATGAGAATGATGTGGTGGCAGTCGATGAGCTGATGTTCACGGACAATGACGAACTCGCGGGGTTGATCGCTGCAATGGTCGACGCCGATGCGCTCCTGATCCTCTCCAGTGTACCGGGAATACTGACCTGCGATCCCAAGGATCCAGATTCGACTGTCATCAAAGAAGTCCGCAGTGACGCGGATTGGAAAAAATACTTACGCGCCGGAACATCATCCTTCGGTCGCGGCGGCATGCACACCAAGTGCGAGAGTGCCAGGAAACTCGCGTCACTAGGCATTACGACGCACATCGCACTCGGAACTTTGCCCGATGTGCTCCTGAAGATCGAAAGCGGGAAGAGTCCTGGAACCGTCTTCATTCCGGAGAAATCGACCTCCAGCATCAAGCGATGGGTAGCAGAGAGCGAAGGTCAGGAGAAAGGGATCATCGTAATCAACAAGTGCGCTGTAGAAGCCATCACGGCACCGGGGCGCGCACGGAGTCTGCTTCCGGTCGGCATCGTGAAAATCAAGGGAGACTTCGAGAAAAATGATTTACTAAGAATCAGAAGTGAAGAAGGAAAAGACATCGGAATTGGACGAGCGCAATATGCATCGACTCCGGCGAAGGAGGCAATGGGGAAGCAGGGGCAGAGGGCGTTGATACATTACGATTACCTCTATTTGAATACGTGATACGAAAAGTAAGGTAGGTATTGTAGGTAAGGTAAGTAAAGTAGGTGATCAATCAGCCCACATACCTTACGTACATTACCTACCTTACGTACCTTACATACCTTACCATCCGCAGACACTTGCTCTCTCTTGCCTCCTGCTATTCAATGCCATTGATGAAGCCCTCCCTCACCATCATCGGCGTCGGCAATATGGGAAGTGCATTCGCTTATGGATTGCTAATCCCGCAGCCAGGAATGGCTGCTCCCCAGAAGAATAAATCTACAAAGAATATTGATGGGGAGCGCCCGTTCCCGGGCGCGGAGCAGAATGACACAATCATCCAACTTCATCTCTGCGACGGCAACAATGAGAAGTTGAAGCAATTCCCGAAAGCGAAGCACTTCACCGATCCGAAGAAAGCGATTGCCAAATCATCAACCGTACTCCTCGCTGTGAAACCACAATCAGCACGAGAACTGCTCCAGGATCTTTCCCCGTTACTGAAGGATAAGCTGGTTATTTCCATTATGGCCGGCATCAGCATCAAAACACTCGGTAAGCTTACCGGTTCCAAGAGAATCGTTCGTGCGATGCCCAACCTGCCGGCAACAGTAGGACTCGGCTGCACGGGATGGTGCGCCACCAAAGCGATCACCGCTGCCGATCACACAATGATTGAAACTATATTCGCAGCCGTCGGCACGCAGATCGAGCTCATGGATGAATCGAAACTCGACGCAGTCACCGCCATCTCCGGCTCCGGACCGGCGTACTTCTTCCTCCTTGCGGAACTACTCGGAATGAAAGCCCTGGAGGAAGGATTCACGGCACAGCAAGCCGCAGTGTTAGCACGTGCAACGCTCATCGGCAGTGGCGTGCTCGTTGCCAATGACAAGCGGACACTGACGGCACTGCGTGAAGCCGTGACGTCGAAAGGCGGCACGACCGAAGCGGCACTCGCCTCATTCAGTGCGAATCAGCTGGATACGCTCATCAATGAAGCGGTCGACGCCGCCATTATCCGCTGTCGGAAACTCAACCAATGACCAATTCAATCCTTAAGCAGTTGGCGAAGACGAAAACGGCAAGCCGCACGCTTGTAACAGTGCCTGAAAAGACGATCAATGCTATCCTCCTCGATCTCGCCGACCGGCTCATGAAAGACGGAAAAGCGATCATCGCCGCCAATGGCAAAGATTGTGCGCGAATGGACAAAAACGATCCGCGCTACGACCGCCTGCTACTCACGACTGATCGATTGGAAGGAATGGCAGCGGACATCCGAACCGTGGCACTCCTCCCCTCCCCGCTCAAGAGAATTCTAGAGAATCGGAAGCGCCCCAATGGCTTGCAGATCAAAAAGATCACGGTTCCACTCGGCGTGATCGGCATCATCTATGAAGCGCGACCGAACGTCACCGTCGACACCTTCTCACTCTGCTTCAAGGCTGGAAACGCCTGCGTTCTCAAAGGTGGCAGCGATGCGAAAGATTCCAACGCCGCCATTGTTGAGGTGATTCAATCTGTCCTGAAAAAGCACGGCGTTGATCAATATGTTGTTCAGCTGCTCCCGCCTGACCGAAAAGCTGTAGAAACCATGCTGCATGCCGATGACATGATCGACGTGGTGATTCCCCGCGGGAGTCAATCGCTGATCGACTTCGTCCGGAAGACGAGCCACATTCCGGTAATCGAAACCGGCGCCGGTATCGTTCACACATACGTCGATGCGAGTGGTGATACCAGGAAAGCAGCCGCCATCGTTTTCAATGCCAAGACGCGTCGACCATCGGTATGCAACACGCTCGATACGTTGATCATTCATGAATCGAAACTCAAAGACCTGCCGACGATCGTGAAGCCGCTCCTGGCAAAGAATGTTGAAATCTTCGCAGATACAAATGCATTTCAGGCAATCAAATCTTCGTACGATCCGAGACTGCTCAAAAAAGCCACTGCCAAGCACTACGGAACGGAATTCCTATCACTCAGAATGTCGATCAAAACAGTGAAGAATTTGGATGAGGCTCTCGATCACATTGCTCAGTACAGCTCGAAGCACAGTGAAGCTATCATTGCCGAAGACTCGAAAGCCATTCAGCGATTCCTCTCCGAGGTCGACGCAGCGGCCGTCTACGCCAATGCCTCCACCGCATTCACAGACGGTGCTCAGTTCGGCATGGGGGCAGAGATCGGTATTTCGACGCAGAAGCTCCACGCCCGCGGTCCCATGGCGCTGCAGGAATTGACGAGCTATAAATGGGTGATTGAGGGGAAGGGGCAGACTCGAACGTGATGGTTTGGTGGTTTGGTAGTTTACTGGTTGGGTAGTTTGGCTGTTTCAAAAAAGCATAAACCAGTAAACCATGAAAACCACCAAACTAGTAAACCCGTCCAGTGTTCATCCTGTACTCCCAAAACCTCCCCTCGTCTCCGCTCCGTGATCATCAACCTCCTGCCACTCTGCACGATCGATTCTGACGAATAATCCCTGTGCAATCCGCTCCCCTCTCTCCACGGTCACCGGCTTGTCCGTCACGTTCTGCACCTGCACAAAGATCTCGTCCTTGGGTCCGTGGTAGTCATGATCGATCAATCCGAGCGAATGCGGGCAAATAAGCCCCTTCTTCCGCGGCAAGGAGGATCTCGGCATGACAAGCAACGCGTAACCTTCCGGAACCTTGATGATGACGTTCCCCGGAATCAGGCCAATGGCATGCGGTGCGACCGTCGTGGTTTCCCGTGTAACGAAATCGAACGCAGCCGAACCCGAGGTCTCGTACCTAGGTAGCGGCAGTGCCGGATCGACGCGGGTGATGGGGACGAGCATGGAACGGGGTCGGGTATCGGGGTCAGGGTCAGGAAAGTATTGAAAACTGAACCGGGCGAGTGAATCAACAATGATCGAATGGTCGAGATGATCAAATTCAAGCATGCCCGACCCTGACCCTCCCCCTGACCCTATTTCCCAATTTTCTTCCTCATAAACGTCGGCACCTCCAGCTCTTCCTCATTCAGCTGTGAGCCGGAGAGCTTGATAACAGCATCATCCGTGCGTTCGCCGGAACGGGTGAGATCGGAAGGAGCGGATTTCTTAAAGGAGGGGAGACTCTTGAGAACCGGCACTTGTGACTGCGCCATCGGCGAATCTTTCTTCTCGTCGAAACCGGTGGCGATCACCGTACACTTCACCTGACCGGTGTACGCATCGTCGATGACGGCACCGAAGATGATGTTGGCCTCCGGATCGGCGGCCTCCGTGATGATGCGGGCGGCTTCATCGACCTCGAACATGCTCATGTCGTTGCCACCGGTGATGTTGAAGAGAATGCCCTTGGCTCCGCTGATACTGAGTTCCAGGAGCGGAGAATCGACGGCTGCACGTGCGGCTTCCGACGCCCTGCTGTCACCGGTGCCATACCCGATGCCCATGAGAGCGGAACCGGCATCCTGCATGACAGAACGAACGTCCGCGAAGTCGACGTTCACCAGTCCGTGGATGGTGATGAGGCTCGCGATGCCCTCGATACCGTGGCGGAGAATTTCATCAACGATCTGGAACGCCTCGGTGAGCGGGGTTGTTTTGTCGATGAGCGAGAGGATGCGATCGTTCGGGATCGTGATGAGCGTATCGACCTTGCCGCGAAGTGCCTCCAACGCCTCATCAGCCTGCTTGCGACGACGAAGTCCTTCGAAGCTGAACGGTCTCGTAACCACACCGACGGTCAGAACACCGAGTGAGCGTGCCAGTTCGGCAATGTACGGAGCGGCACCGGAACCTGTTCCTCCACCCAGACCAGCCGTGATGAAGACGAGGTCAGCTCCTTCGATAACCTTCTTGAGCTCCTCCGCACTCTCCTTGGCTGACTGCAGTCCGATGTCCGGATTGGCACCGGCACCCAGCCCGCGTGTCGTTCCGCGACCGATGTTCACCTTCTGTGCCGCAGGACTGTGGAACAGTGCCTGTGCATCCGTATTGACGGCGATGAACTCGACTCCCCCGACCTTGCCGGAGATCATCCGTGAGACGGCGTTGCTGCCACCGCCACCGACGCCGATAACTTTGATGATGGCATTGGGAGCGATATCCGGACGGACTTCCTGATGACCGCTGGCGGAAGCCGGAGGTGTCGCGGTGTCATCGAAGCTGCTGCTGCCGGCGGAGGAAGCCTTGGTACCGCCGAACAGATTGCCGGACGAGGAGGAACCCTTGGAACCGGAGAAGAGGGAACGGAGCGTGTCGGACATGGGAATGGGGGGAACGAAGATGCGGATTCAATGATCCGCGATAATGAGAGCGCAGGGCTGCTGCCCCGCAGACGCGGGGGCTTGCCCCGCAAAAATTAAGGCAATAAATTCTTAAACCAGGAACCGACCTGGCCAAACGTGCGCTTGAAGTCGAAGCTGGAAAGTGAGAACGCCGTGTGACGCTGACCCTCACGGACACCCCAGAGGAGCGTGCCGAGTGCGGTGGCGTAGGCAGGATCGTCGACCTTCTCGATGACGCCGCCGATCTCGACCGGAAAACCCATCTGGACCGGGAGACCCAGAACCTCGCGGGCGATATCCAAGACACCCGGTGCCTTCACTGCGGCACCCGTGAGCAGAACACCTGCAGGGAGCAGACCATCCCGACCGATGCGCTTGAGCTCCTCCTTTACCAGGGAGAACGTCTCGTAGTACCTGGCCTGCATGATCTCGGCCATGTACCGCTTGCCGACCATTTGAGTATCCATCTTGCTGACCTGGGACAGATCGATCATCTCGCGCTCCTGGATCTCGGCTGGAAGAACGGACCCGAACTCGATCTTGATCTTCTCCGCTGTATCGATGGATGTGCGAAGACCGATGGCAATATCGTTGGTCACGTTCTCGCCGCCAACCGGAAGGCTGACAGAGTGCAGGATGGTCCCCTCTTCGAAGACGGCAACACTCGTGGAACCTGCACCTATATCTATGGTGACAACTCCGAGTTCCTTCTGACGCTTGGTAAGGACAGCCTCGGAAATGGCAATCGTTGCCGGCACGAGGGAGTCGATGTCGACACCTGCCTGATCGATGCACTTCTCCAGATTCTTCACATGCTGGATCTGACCGGTGATGATGTGCGCCTCCACCTCCAGACGGATGCCGGTCATACCGACAGGATTCTTGATGCCGCGCTGCTCATCGACGGCGTACGACTTGGGTTCGATGTGCAGGATGCGACGATTACTCGGAATGCTCACCGCTTGAGCCGCCTCCAGAACGCGTGCCACATCCTCCACGGTAATCTCGCTGCCGGAGATGGCGATGACTCCGCGGCTGTCGAAGGCTTCGATGTGCGATCCGCTCATGCCGACGAACACGTGGTTCACCGGTACACCTGCCATGCGCTCGGCATCCTCCAGGGCTGAGATGATGTTGTGGATGGTTTCCTCGATATCGATGACATGCCCCTTGCGCATACCGAGTGACGGGGACAACCCGACCCCGATGACACTGGGAACCTGACCACCGTCGGTCGAATCGACGACTGCGATGATCACACGGATCTTGGAGCTACCGATATCGAGACTGCAGACAACGCGTTCCTTGGCCATAGAGAGTGGTGTGGAGTGAAACGGAAGCAATGTGCAAAGTTGAATATGCACACAACGAAAGCAGTCTAGAGAAAGAGGTGAAGGGCTCGCAACCCTGTCATGACTACGTTTCGTATTCAATTCATGGAAAATTCCCATGAAATTGGAAAATTATTTTCCATATGTAGATAAGGAAAGAACGTCCAAGTAACACTAAATGTATTCATCAAAAATTCACCGAGTACAAAAAGTGCACGAGATTCGGTATTTGCTGATGAGCTAGGGCTCGGGGAAATCCTATTACATCCGTAGCCGGGGCATCGTGCCCCGGTCGTCCTGCGACACGCCGCTTGCCGGCCAAAGCCGAGCGAAGGCTGGATGTCGCAGCTACGAAAATATTCAATTCCTCCTATAACAACGACATCTGCTCCTGTTCCTTTTGAGGCAATGATTCCTTTGAAGGCGTCAGATTGCTGCTTAGGGATCCATCCATCCGGAAATGATTCTGCCCATACGGTGTTGCAAGCAATGCCTGAAATCTCTTCATCGGTAATGTGAACTCCAGATCGGAAAACAATTGGATGATCGGTGCGGATGGAATGTCCTTGAGCTCGAGGTCTGCAAGGGAAACAGGGAGATCGATATCGCACTTGAGCTGGCTCATCCGTTCGCAGAAGAATGCCTGCTCTCTGCCAGCCTCCAATTTAGACCTCCAGGAGGATTTGATATCCGGAAGATGCTTGTAGATCTCCTCGGTGGAACCATACTGCTGGATCAGTGCCGCAGCTGCCTTGGGACCGATCCCCTTCACGCCGGGAAGATTGTCCGACGAATCTCCGACCAATCCTTTATAAGAAGGTATCTGTGCAGGTGTCACACCGTACTTCGTGAACACTTCCTTATCCGACAGATACTCAGCCTCCTGATATCCCTTGTGCGGGATGGCGATCCGGATGGTAGAGGAAGCAAGCTGGAACAGATCCCGGTCACCGGAGACAATCGTCACCCGATCCCCTGCCCTCTCGGCAGCCCGAGCATAGGAACATGCCAGATCATCGGCTTCGTACCGGCGATCCTCGACACTGCGGATACCGAAGGAATCGATAACGGACCTGGCACGCGGAATCTGCACGTAGAAATCATCCGGTGTTGTCTGCCTGCCACTCTTGTAGTCGGCGTACTCCGTGTGCCGGAACGTCTCATCACCGGCATCGAAGCAGAACAACACACTGTCGGGCTGCTCGGTGCGCAATATAAGGAGAAGCATGGAGGCGATGCCGAAGACCGTATTCACCTGCTCACCCTTGGATGTCCGCATCGTGCGGGGAATAGCCCAGTACGCTCTATATAAGAGGTGGTGACCGTCGATAATGACGAGATGCTTCATGGGAGGGATCAGGGATCAGTAATCAGGGATCAGTAATCGGGAACAGGGAAATACTCAGAACAAACGAAACTGAGTATGAAGAGTATCAGAAGATAACCAAAGCTGTATCTCCTAAGTAGTAAACCTCCCTGACCCTCACACCCGATCCTCATAACTGTCATCATCAAACAATCTATCAATTCTGACAACTCTGAAGGATTCCGGAAAAACCAAAAAACCTGTATAATAATTCGATTCATCCACACCAACATTCATGACCACTGTCTCACCAGCCTATGACAACAAGATCGTGCGCAAATACTCGGCGCGCACTGTCGAGCACAAAGCCGAGAACAAGGCTGCGTTGCAGGAGGAGTTGAAATGGATCGCTGAGCCCAAACAGCCCATCATCTGCCTGCCGACCGGTATCACCGATGCGCTGGGCGGAGAACTATTTGAGCAGGTGCTCCCGGGACTTCTGGAACTGCCGGTCTCACTCGTCATCCGCGGACGCGGATCCAAGAAGTACGGAGACACACTCACCAAGCTTGCGAAGACGAAGAACCATCGCGTGGCGATCATCCAGGACGATGACGTTCACATCCGGCACATGCTCGCCGGAAGCGACATCGCCGTCTTCTTCTCGACCAATAACGACGAGGAGATGCTGGAGAACTGCCTTCGCTACGGTGTCATCCCAGTCTCCCTCCCCATGGAATCACTGGAGAACTACAACCCGGTACAGGAGAGCGGTAATGCGTTCGTGTACGAAGATCCCAGTCACTGGATGTGCTTCGCGAGTCTGGTGCGCGCACTCGAAACATTCAAGTTCCCCTTCGACTGGAGAACCATCCAACGCCATGCGATGGATGCAATGGACAGGAAGACAGCAATGGCAGAAGCAACGGCGTAAACAAAACCACGGAACAATGAACCGTGAATTGTTAATAGTTAATTGTTAACAGTTTCCATTTATACATCATCGTCATCCGGAATCCCGAGTTCGTTATCGTCCTCCTCATCGTCAGTAACAAATTCATCATCGTCATCACCCAAGACAAAGCCGTCATCATCACCCGCTCCAGACCCTGACCCCGATCCGGTTCCGTCATCATCGTCATCGCCCAGAAGAAATAGCCAGCTGAAGGGGAAAACAAGAGGAAACATAGGTGAGAGGAAAATGCGCCGCGAAGTATAATGAGAGTTAAAGATGATGCAAGGCGATTTTTATGAGGAAATAGAGGAAAGAGACGAAATAGAAGAATGAGAGAATTACCAAAAAAACGAACTGAAGATCCATTCTGATCTCCTCCTCTATTTCTTCGATTTCCAAATTTTCTTGTATCCTCTATTTCCTCTCCACCCCTCCTCCTCTACCATACGTCCGCTATGCGTACCTCCCACCTCATCATCACCGCGATCAGCTGCACTGCACTCCTGACAGGATGCGGTGCCAAAAAAGAAACTCCAACCGCTCCACTGGAATCCAGACAATCACTGGAAGTGAAAGCCAATGCCGGCGATGCTGCTGCTCAGTTCGAGCTGGGTGCCGCCTACCACGATGGTTCCGGCGGTCCCAAAGACCTCACACTCGCCAAGAGCTGGTTCGAGAAGTCTGCAAAGCAGGGAGATGTCCGGGCGGAGTTTAATCTGGGTGTGATGTACTACATGGGAGAAGGGTTGAAACAGAATTACGCCGTAGCTCGTAATTGGTTCGAGAAAGCGGCTGCCAAACAGAATCCACGAGCGCAGTTCAACCTGGGCGTGATGTACTACCGCGGCGAAGGCGTGAAGCAGGATTACAAGAAAGCCATAGACTATTTCTCGCAGGCAGGAACACAGGGTTTCCAGGAAGCGGCATTCAACCTGGGCGTGATGTATGCCAAGGGTGAAGGTGGAGAAGTGGATGTTGGCAAGGCATACGCGTGGTTCTCCCTCGCACGGGATCTGGGAAGCGAACGAGCACCGGAGGTACTGAAGAACATCGAACGTGCTCTGAAGCCGGAGCAGGTTACGCTTGCCAAGAGCATGGCAACCGCACTGAAGGAAGAGGTTCAGAAGCAGACGAAGAAGCAGTAACTCGTGCATTTTCAGCCAACGAATGCCCTTCCTCTTTCGCTCTGTCCACATAGGCAAAGGAAGTGTCAAAACACTTGCAGATGAAGTGCAGAAGCTGCTGACGACATGTACACACCTCGAAACGGATCAGGTGCTGGCGTGGCTTGGTACGCCGTATGGAGGCCTGACGGAGAATGAAGCGGCACACAGACTGCAGGAAGAGGGGTCCAATGATGTGACGCACGAGAAGGCATCACCGTGGTACATCCTCCTCCTTAAGAACATCGGCAACCCGTTCGTCGTGGTGCTGCTGGCACTGGGGATTGTCTCGTATCTCACAGGCGATCATCGTTCCGTCATTGTCGTGGGAACCATGGTGATCGCGAGCGTCCTCCTGCGATTCATCCAGGAGTACCGCTCCACGCGTGCAGCTGAATCTTTGCAAGCCTTGGTACGAACGACTGCAACAGTCATGCGTCAGCACGAGGACCATGAAGACGATGAGAACATCAAGCTGGTGAGTGAATGGCGCGAGATACCGTTACGGCAGCTCGTCCGTGGTGACGTCATCCGGCTGGCAGCGGGAGACATGATCCCGGCGGACGTCCGCCTGCTCCAATCCAAAGACCTCTTCGTCAGCCAATCCGTCCTCACCGGTGAATCCATGCCGGTCGAGAAAGCGGACATTCATCATCTGCACACCGGACAGAAACAATCTCCACAATCGAAGAACGACAGCCCGCTGGAGCAGGAAAATCTCTGCTTCCTCGGTACCAACATCATCAGCGGATCAGCTACTGCCGCCGTAGTGACAACCGGTGAACGAACCATGCTCGGGTCACTCGCGAAAGCCGTTGCCGGTCATCGGACCGAGACGAGCTTCGACAAGGGACTCAAGAGCGTCTCGTGGCTCTTGGTCCGCTTCATGCTCGTGATGACTCCGCTCATCTTCGTCTTAAGCGGGGTCACCAAGGGAGACTGGAAGCAGGCATTCCTCTTCGCAGTCGCAGTCGCGGTGGGACTGACACCGGAAATGCTACCGATGGTCGTCACCGCGAACCTGGCAAAAGGTGCTTTGTCGATGGCACGGAAGAAGGTAATCGTAAAGAACCTCAATGCCATCCAGAACCTGGGAGCCATGGACGTCCTCTGCACAGACAAGACCGGCACACTCACGCAGGACAAGATCGTGCTGATCGAGTACATGGACATCCACGGGAAGCATAGTCCGCAAGTCCTGGAGTACGCCTACGTCAACAGTCACTTCCAGACGGGGCTCAAGGATCTCCTCGATCGCGCAGTCGTCGAACATGCCGAACTCACGGAGAAGCTTAAGCTTCCGACTACCAAGAAAATCGACGAGATCCCGTTCGACTTCTCCCGCCGCCGCATGTCGGTCGTGGTGGAGAAATCCCCGGAGCAGCACGTCTTGATCTGCAAAGGAGCCATAGAAGAACTGCTCAAGATCTGCACACAGGTGGAGGATGAAGGTTCGCTGCAGCCACTGACCGATGAGCGGAGAGCATCGATCCTGAAGCTGACGGATGATCTGAACGGGCGTGGTCTGCGGGTCGTTGCAGTCGCGTACAAGACGATGACACCGACCGGCAAACCCTGCACCGTCTCCGATGAACAGAACCTGACTCTCGCCGGCTTCATCGATTTCTTAGATCCGCCGAAGGAAAGTGCCGGACCTGCGATCGTCCTCCTTAGGAAAGCCGGCATCACCGTAAAAGTGATCACGGGAGACAATGACGTCGTCACGAGGCGCGTCTGCAAAGATGTCGGACTGGATGTAGAGAATCTTCTCCTCGGTCAGGACGTCGAAACGATGTCGGATGCCGAACTCCTGGTCGCAGTAGAACAAACAACGGTGTTCGCCAAAGTGACCCCGGCGCAGAAAGCCCGAATCGTGCGTGCAATCAAAGACAATAATCATACAGTCGGCTATCTGGGCGACGGTATCAATGACGCGTCAGCGCTGAGAGATGCAGACGTCGGCGTCTCGGTCGATTCCGCGACGGACATCGCCAAGGAGTCAGCGGACATCATCTTGCTCGAGAAGAGTCTGCTCGTACTCAATGATGGAGTCATCCGCGGACGCGAGGTCTACGGCAACATCATCAAGTACATCAAGATGGCGACGAGTTCGAACTTCGGGAACATGTTCTCCATGCTGGCAGCGAGTGCCTTCCTGCCGTTCCTGCCCATGCTCCCGATCCAGCTCCTGATCCAGAACCTGCTCTACGATTTCTCGCAGCTCTCACTGCCGTGGGACAAGATGAACCCGGAGTTCCTGGCTCAGCCCAGGAAGTGGGAGCCCAAGGGCATCGCGCGGTTCATGCTCTGCATAGGACCCCTGAGCTCCATCTTCGACATCACGACGTTCGTGATCCTCTGGTACGTATTCAAAGCAAATGTCCCCGCAATGCAATCTCTCTTCCAGTCAGGCTGGTTCGTGGAAGGTCTCCTCTCCCAGACACTGATCGTCCACATGATCCGCACACGGGAAATCCCGTTCATCCAGAGCCGGGCAGCAACACCGGTGTTACTGACAACGGGTGCCGTCATGCTCGCAGGACTCCTGATCCCCTTCTCCAGCTTCGGTGCAGCGGTAGGGATGGTCCCGCTGCCACTCTCCTACTTCCCGTGGCTCCTCGGAATCCTGATCGGTTACTGCGCGGTAACGCAGACGGTGAAGACGCTGTACATCCGGACGTTCGGGGGGTGGTTGTGACGAAAAGGAATCCTAGGAAACCAAAGAAACCAAGGAGTCCAAGGAAGGACGCTATAATCAATTCAATGAAGAACGCAGTGATCATCCACGGCACCGGAACACGGAATGATGAGTTCTGGTTTCCGTGGTTTAAGAAGGAACTCGAAGCCAAGGGTTATACCGTTTGGCTCCCGCAAATGCCGAATGCGGATCATCCGAATCTGGAGGAATGGCTGCCGTTCATCATGGACCAGGCGTCGTTTACCGAGGATACGATCTTGATCGGGCATTCCGCCGGAGCGCAGCTGATCCTGAGTATTCTGGAAAGAATCCCGACACCAATTAAACAGGCGATCCTCGTTGCCGGTTATGCCAGGGCACTACGAGCAAGCGCCGATGATGAAAGTGACGGACTCGTAGATTGGAATAATGCGCACGGGAAATGCCGAAAGATCATCTTTATCAACTCCGATAACGATCCGTGGGGATGTGATGATGCACAGGGAAGGATCATGCAGGAAAATCTCGGTGGAGAATTGATTGTAACGAAGGGCGAAGGGCACATGGGATCGACGACCTACAACCAGCCCTACAAGGAATTCCCGCTGCTGGTGAAATTGTTGAATGCGTGAATGGAATTGATTGCTTGCCTGCGGGGCGGCAGCCCCGCGCTCCTGACCCTCACCCCGACCCTCACCCCGACCCTCATCTTCTGATATTCTCCCCGCATGCTCAACTACATCGGTCTCACCGGCTACATGGGAAGCGGCAAAGGCGAACTCGTGAGGATGCTGCAGGAACATGGATATAACTACATTTCGCTCTCGGACATGGTTCGTGAAGAAGCGACGAAGCAGGGCTTGCCACACGAACGCGAGTACCTCCAGAAGATCGGCAATGCGCTCCGAAAATCCGGTGGAGCCGGCGTGCTGGGCAAGAAAGTACGTGAAAAGATTGAGAAAGATCCCGGCAAGAAGTGGGTGATCGATGGGATACGCAATCCGGGCGAGTGGAAGGAGCTGAAATTGCTTCCCGGTTTCCAGATGATCGGCGTGAGTGCGCATCCGGACATCTTGGTCGATCGCCTGATCTCCCGTCAGCGCGAGGGAGGGAAGCAAGAAAAGGAAGAGATCCTGGAGCGACTCAAGAAAGAACGCGGGATCGGCGAACCACCGGACGGTCAGCAGGTGCAGAAGTGCCTGGATGAGGCAGATTACTTCATTTTGAATGAAGGATCGCTCGATGAACTCAAGAAGAAGCTCAATCACTTCCTCAGGCTGGATACAGGCGAGGATCGCCCGACATTCCACGAAGTCTTCATGGAGATCGCCTACACGTGGGCCAAGCGTGCTACCTGCCTCCGCCGCACCGTCGGCGCAGTGATCGCGAAAGACAGTCAGCAGCTCACGGCAGGCTACAACGGCGCACCCCGCGGCGTCCCGCACTGCGCGGAGCTGGGAGGATGCCTACGGGAAAAGCTTGGCATCCCGTCCGGCCAGCGCCACGAGATCTGCCGCGGCACGCATGCCGAACAGAATGCGATCACGCAAGCCGCCAAGCTGGGTATTTCCATCGCAGGTTCAACGCTCTACTGCAACACCTTCCCCTGCGTCATCTGTACCAAGATGATCCTCAACGCCGGCATCTCGACCGTCGTGTACGACGCCGACTACGACGATCCTCTCTCCAAGGAAATCCTGGGACAGCAGAAGGATCTCAAGCTGATCCGGTATGAAGGGAGGAGGGTGAGGGGCTGATTGATGTAGATAGATGGTGGACCAGATTAGATTGAATTCGAACACACTGCTGCCAAACATTGAACAGGTGGCGCGGATTGTTGATAAAAACGCGAAAGTACAAAAAATCGCTCAGATAGAAGTTATGAGGCAGGTAGGGAAAAAGTGTCAGGCTGAAAAGTAAGTATCTTCGCTAGGATTAGCACAATATCCTTTCCCAAATTCATGATGCCCAAAAAAAGTGCAAGCAATGCGGCTCGTTTCACATAAAGAAAAACGGTCGGCAAAGAGCAAGACAGCTCTACAAATGTCTCCACTGCGGTCATCAATTTCTGCGTGCCTACAGGAGCAATCGTGTCCCTCGTTCAGTGCGAAAGTTGTACCGCATGTATGCGAAGCAGAAACAAACCTACAAGGAACTCCGCGACGATTACGGTTTTGATCCAAAGACCGCTCGAAAATACTTCGATCAGTTCCCTCTGCACACCGGAGAAATGAGGGTTGCCAGTAAACCGGTGGCACTCACGATGGACGCTACATTTTTCTCGCGGACCGATGGCATTTTGGTCTGTCGTGCACTGGGAAAGAACTTCTACTGGCGCTACATCTCAACCGAGAAGATTGAGGAGTATGCACGTTGCCTGGATGCCCTCGAAGCTGCAGGCAATCGATTCTCATCGTTCACCATCGATGGGCGTCGCGGAGTGCGTCAGTATCTCGAAAAACGCCATGGAGGCATTCCAGTGCAATTCTGCCATTTCCATATGCGTCAGCTCGTCACAACCCGTCTCACGAAACGCCCCAAGCTTCCTGCGGGCAAGGAACTTGCTTGCATCGCAGCGACCCTGTCGGAGACGACGCAGAGACGATTTGAGCATGCGCTGGTGGGTTGGGAGAAACGGTGGAAAGCTCTCCTGCGGGAACGAACTGAGAACCCATTCGGAAAACGTAAATGGCAGTACACACATCGGCGACTGCGCAGTGCGTTCTATTCACTCAAACGGAATCTCCACTGGCTCTTCACATATCAACGCTTTCCAGGTTTGAACATCCCACGCACAACAAACTCTTGTGACGGCTATTTCGGTCACCTGAAGAAGAAGATTGCCGCTCACCAAGGAATCAGTCGGAAGAGACGAAATCAGATGCTGAATTACCTTCTGGAGCTACCCAATCTAGCCTGACACTTTTTCCCTACCTGCC
>CAINWJ010000160.1 GCA_903854455.1 Candidatus Peribacteria bacterium
ATCCAGGATTCCTTCCCCCTCACCGAATTGCACTCCTGCTGCCTGTAGAGCGAATCTTGCCTCTGCTTCGTATATTTCCTGTGGTGTCATTCCGTTCGCGTACCAACGCTCATGATCAACGGTCCGTTCATAGAATGGATGATTGTAATGTTCATATGGTTCCCGGGGCTTGTCCGCTTCGTACATAGAGTGATTGATGATTGTATTTGTATTGGTTCCCCGCACGAAGAATCGTGCGCTGGTCCTATTCGTTAATCGATCTTCGGGCTCATCTCTCCGTCCTCATCATCCTTCTTCTTTTTCGACCGGGTGACCTTCTTCTCGCTCTTGGTGATGTCGGCTTCGGTGAAGGACGCTTTGGCTGCCGCTTCGGCGAGGTGCTTCGGGATCACCGCTTCCACGGCGCCCCACTTGGCTTCGCCGTTCTTCGGGATGATGATCGTGACCTGATCGCCCACCTCGGCGCGGTAGAACGTGACGGAGGCGAGGAGGAGACGGAAGGTTTTGCCTTCGGCCAGGACCTTGTACTGACCGTCTTCGTGGATCAGAACACCGATGAGCGTGCGACGCTCGATGGGTGCAATCTGCTTGTAGATGAACTTGCCCTCATCAGTCACCGTGAGCTTCATGCCGTCGCCCTCGACCAGTTTGCTCTTGCTCGCATAGTTCGCCGGGATGGGATACGTCTCGCCCTTGGCATCCACCATGTTCTGACCGTCGAAGATCCCTTCCACCACGCGTGTTGCCGTACCGGCACTGTAGGAGGCACCGGTGCCCATGGAGCCTGCTTTGGACACGAGACGCTCACGGGAAGAATCGACCACACCGGTCATCTCACGCAGCAAGCCCTCGGCGGTCTTGAGCGAAGACATCGCGGTTTCGATGAGTTCCTGGATGGAGAGGAGATTGTCGGCCATGGGGCGGGGGATTAGGGATTAGGTATTGGGAATGAGGAATTGGGGTCAGGGTCAGGGTCGGAGAATCGTCAGTGAATTTCCGTGACACGCAAGGGGCAATGACTCAACTTCTCTTGCATCTGTGTTGTTGTGAGGAGTCCTGCCTGCGCGCCGATCTGACTGACGACGCTTGCAGCATTCAGTGTACCAGCGATGAGTGCTTCTGGCAACGAATGACCGGTCGCAAGAGCCCACGTCACACCGATCCCGAACGCGTCACCTGCGCCGGTTGTTTCTACCACCTTGACGTCCGGTAGGATGGCGCAGTGGTAGCGTTTGCCGTCCATACTGCCGGTCGAACCGTTCTTGCCGTCGGTGATGCAGATATGTCTAACACCGGCTTTTTCCAGTTTCATGAATGCATCATTGACGTTCTCTGATCGCGTGAATGCCAATGCCTCTTCCTTATTAAGGAGCAGCACATTCGTCTGCTGCAGGATCGCGGCTTTGTTTGGAGCATCCATCCCTGCAGCGATCTGGCAGCCGCCGGGGTTCCACGTCAGCCGCACGGTCGGATGTCTGATGACCGCCTCGATCAGATCATCCTCGATGGCGCAGGAGGTTTCAGACAGATGATTCAAATAGAGGATATCTGTGGACTGGATCGCTTCAGTATCGAACGTCACGTCATGCAGGTGCTCGTTGACGCCCGGTGCGTACAGGATCGTCCGCTCGCCGCTTTCGAGTGTCATGATGATCGAGAAGCTGCTGGTCTCACCGTCGACGACCGTCGCCGGTGTCACGTTCACTCGCTCGTTCATCAGTGTCGTGAGCAGTTTCTCGCCCCATTGATCGGAACCGACGATGCCACAGAAGCCGGCGCGCAGACCGAGCCTGCTGAGTCCGACCGAGGTGTTGCAGGCTCCGCCGCCCGTGCATTCCGTGACTCGCTTCACCGGCAGTTTCCCTCCGATCGCCAGTGCGATCGAATTGCCTTGGAGCGGGATGCCTTTCTCCATCTCCAAAAAAAGATCGTACGTCGCACCTCCGATGGAGAGAGAGGAGAGGGGCCGATTGAGATTCTTGTTGGTGTTCATGTCTCTGGTCGAATGGCTAAATGGCTAAATGGTTACATGGTTCGCGAGCGACGTGGCAAGCGAATCTCAGAGGACGATGTCACCATAATCAGCATTGGCAAGGAACATGTATTTGCAAGTTATGCTCGATACTTCGCCTCCATCATGCGGAGAAATTCCTGCGTCAGGAGTTTCGATTTTCTGCGGTAGTGCCACTGGAAACCCAGGATCGCTCCGGCGGAGACGATGATCAGGCTGATGACGATCGTCGGGAGGCCGCTGTCACTCGTCCGGGGAACGTTCCTCAGTTCATCAGTACCCGCAGGCTGGATATTCGCTCCCGGGTGGAGTGGGGTGATGTCGGACGGCACGGGTTCCGAGGGACCGGCAACGAATGAGCCGGAGCCTGACGGTGTTCCCTGTGCCAGTGCGGCGAGGGTCGTCTGGGTCTTGCCGGTGACTGTGACCGGCGTGAGCTTCAGGTAGTACGTGACGTTATCGAGCAGATCGCGGAGCACGTAGGATGTGGCTTGTCCGTTCACAACGCGGCGCTCGGTGAAGATACCCGGCTCGGCGCCGAACTCGAGTAGGTACTGCGAGAGCGGCAGAGAGGGAATGGCTGTCCATGCCAGCATCAGGCTGCCCTGCCCCGGTGTGACTTTCAGTGCCGTTCCGAGCGGTGCTGCAGTGGCGGGCTGACTGTGTGCCGGACTCTCTTCACCGGTTGTGCTGATCGCGGTCACCGAGAAGCGGTATGTTTTTCCCGGAGGGAGATCGGAGACGGTTGCGGCAGTGACGGGTGAACCGGTCGAAATGCTGTACAGGAAATTCGTCGGATTGGTCTCATCGGCAATGTAGATCTTGTACTCCTTGATGGGCACCTGATTGATTGCCGTCCACGTCAGCACCACTTGCTCCGCTTTGGCTTCCGCCTTCAGTCCCTGGACGACCGGTACCGTCTTCGGCTTCACCGTCCACTTGGTTAGCATCGTCACGGCATTCCCGACATGATCGGTTGCCGTCACGGTGATGTCGTATGTTCCTTCCGCAACGGGTGCCGTGATTGTTCCAGTAAATGTCGAGCCGCTTGCCGTGAGTGTCACATCTTTTCCTTGGAGGGTGGCAGTGACGGTTTCCGCATCATTGTCGGTGATCACGGTAATCGTGGCAGGATCACCGGCTTTGCCTTCCTGCGGGTTCAGGCTGATGGTCTGGATCTTCGGCGGATCGTTATCAATGATGACGTGGACTGGGTCGGATTCGTACGTTCCGTTCTCGCTCGTCACGAAGAGGGTGATTTCTTTGTCCGCCGGATTGAGTGGGACACTGACACGGAAGACGCCCTCGGCATCACTCTCGGTATCCACCACCTGTGCGCCGCCTTTGATGCGCAGGTTCACGAGGCTGGGGGCTTTTCCTTGGAGGAGAACCGTCGTTCCCTTCACCTTGCTCCTGTCTTGGGGACTCACGATGGACAGCTGACCGTTTCCGCTCCCATCGCCGCTCACGACGTTCAGAGTGATCTCGCCTTTGATGGTCGGATCCAGCTTATCTTCGACCGAGATGGTCTGCTTGCCACCCTGACGGAGGACGAAGGCGAGTGGAACGGAGCGAGTGCCCTGATCCACACTTCGGATGTCGATGCGACCCTTGCTCGGGGTTTGCGCATCATCACCCTTCTTCGGCAGGTCGGCGTTCGGGTCGCTGGATTCTACGACGAGAGTGCCGACGTACGCTCGCACCAGATCTTGTCCGTGCATCGCACGGATGTTGAGGCTGAAGAGTTCATTGGCTTTCACGTCGGTAGCTCCCTGCGGCAGTGACAGATCGAAACGGTCGACGATGACCGGTGCGATGTCCGCAGTCACAGGATCTCCTCCTTGTCCGAAGTCAGCGAGTGAGGCGCGAAGTTGGCTGGCAGCCTCCAGGCTCGCTCGCAGTTTCATCTGCCGGTTGCCGAGTATGTCGTAGGGGATCAGTGTGATGACGCCGGCTTCCGTCGCTTTCACCGTCCAGAGGAACCGACCTTCGCCGTCGGTCTGGGTAGAGGAAGGGGAGACATCGTCTGATGTTCTGTTGCTGATGAGAGCGATGGGTCTGCCGCCGACGGGATTGTCGAACCGGTCACGCAGGATGGCGGTGACGGTTGCCGTATCACGACCATTCGCACGGATGGATTGTGGCGAAACGGAGAGGAGCGAGTGTGCGTCATCCAACTTGTCGGCGGTGACGGTGAATGTCGTTTTCTGCCCTGCGGCACTGACGTCGTACGTTCCTGCCGTTACCGTGGCGGTCGAAGGAATCAACGTTGTAGCATTACCGCCGGCATCCAGGACAATCGATTGCGTGTAGCGGGCTCCACCGGCTTCCGTGACGGAGAGCACGGTTTTCAGTCCTGATTCACAATCGGTGATCGTGGCTTCGGTTCCGAGACCGGCGACCGTATCCAGTACTGTGATGGCACACGAAGTAGCCGCCTGAACAGCTCCTGCAAATTGCAGTGATGTTGCTAGGAGAGCCAGTGACAGAAAGAGACGAGTTGAACGCATCTGAATATTGTAGCAAAGATAGCGGTTTTCCTCAATGGGCTCTATAGATATAAGTGGGGATTACTGCGATGTGTCAATTGAGGTTGGATCTGCCGTTTGATGGGACGAGGCAATTGGCTTTTGGCTTTTTAGTTTCGCAGCCGGGACCTGCCCGACTACGGTCTGGCGGGCGCCGCGTCCCGGCTGCGGGAATTAGGAGGACTATTATTCATCCGTTGTATTGCTTCCCCCCGACCCGTGCTACCATGTCATCCATGCGGCGTTTTGTTCTTGTCGCTGGCGTGATGGTTCTCCTTTCCGGGTGCGGCTCTAGTACGACGTCAGGGACGTCGGTTATTTGTGATCAACAATTCTGGAACGGGACAGTTGCCGCGTGTCTGCCTGCCGGATGGCGGGTGTTGTCGAAGGAGACACTCGGGACACTGGGTGTGCCGGAGGAGACGCTTGCCGCATTCCAGCTCCAGACTCCGCATGCAGGACAATTGGATACCGTCACAGTCACGGGTGAGCCGCTTTCCAGGGAGATGACGACGACCGAGTACAGTCAGGCGAATATCCTCGCAGTCTCCACACTCCCGGACTACAAGCTGATCGACAAAATCGTGACGTACATTGACGGAGTAGAGTCCGCCATCCACGTGTTCTCCGCACGCCCCAGCTCGGAACAGCCCGTCCGGCGGTACTATCAGCTCTCTGCGGTATCTGCGAAGACCGGCTATACCTTCACCGGCTCCTTCCCTCTGAGTATCCAGGATGCCGAGGCGAACGAGGTGAGCTTCATCCTACGCAATGTGTCGTTTACGAATCCGGCGGAGAAGGCGGCGCAGAAGTAGCGGGGAGGATTGGGTAGACGCAGTGATACAACTGATAGGATTTCAAAGAATTCAACGAAACCAAGGATTCCAAGGAAGTTCGTTGGTTTCTTTGGTTCCCTTGGTTTCTTTCGTCGGATCTTATTTCTTTGTCAGATTCCCCCTTACCCCCGGCAAATCACACACGATCGTCGGTGGTTGCACTTCGTGCGTTACCTTCTCCTTCCACTGCCACTGATGGATGGAGTAGAGAGATTCCAAAAACATCCGCGTTGTTGAGTCATCGGCATAGAACGCGATGTGCGGCGTGACGATCACACTCTTGTGCTTGATCAGTTTCTCGTTCATCTGGAAATCCTGCTCGTGCTCCAGGACATCTAGCAATGCACGGGCGACTTTGCCGCTATCCAGAGCCTGGAGCAGTGCATTCGAATCGATGAGTTCTCCGCGAGCGGTATTGACGATGATGACTCCGTTTCGCATCTTCCCGATCGCGTCCGCGTTGATCATGTGAATCGTATCCGGCAGTGCCGGGACATGGAGGGTTATGATGTCACTCTGTTTGTAGAGAGTGTCGAGGTCGGTGTACTTCACTCCGTAGGCGGTCTCCAGCTCCAGAACTCTGCACTTGTCGACCGCCAGAATCCGCATGCCGAAGCCGTGTGCGATTTTCGCCACATTCACCCCGATCTTGCCGGTTCCGACGATGCCGATCGTCTTCCCCATCAGTGCCATGCCACGGAGTCCGTGGTAGTCGAAGTTTCCGGATTCCACCTTGGTGCCCGCTTCGGTGACATGCCGGAGAGCGGAGAGGAGGAGTGCGAAGACGTGTTCCGCGATGACGTGCGAGCCGTAGTCCGGGACGTTGCAGACCGTGATGCCTTTGCTCCGGCAGGCTGTGATGTCGATGTGGTTGTAGCCGACTGACCGGGTGCAAAGCAGCTTCAGATCCGGTAATGCTTCGATGACATCCGCCGTGAATTTGGAATAGATGAAGCAGCAAACCGCCTCCTTATCTTTGCATGCCTTGATGAGTTCCGGACCGGAGAGTGCCTCTTTGCGGATCTCGGCATCCGGAAACTGTGAGATGATCATCGGCTGATCTTGCGGATCGACTTCCAGGAAGAGGATGGGGGAGGGCATGGGGACGGAATGTAAAATGTAGAATGTAGAATTGAAAATGAAGTATAGCACTCAGAATACTTTTGGACTGTTCATTCCAGAGATCATTCTACATTTTACATTCTACATTCTTCATTTTCCCACTACACTTCCCTCCGATGTCCTTCACTGTTCGACGTGTCCGTTTCGAAGAACAACCCAGCAGACTTCGTAAGTCCGTGCGATTCGGGATGTCATTTTTCTCGTCAATAAAGCAGCTCTGGAAGCATTTTGAGGAGCGGAAGCATGCGGATGATGAACGGAAGTCCCGTGAGCGCGCGCTCAAGAGAACGGCGACAGTTCTATTATCGATTCTCCTCTCGGTGCTCGTATTGATCGGGGTGCTCAAGGGGTTACTTTTCCTCAAGTCATTCGCATCCGATGTTCTGACGACTGCGGGTGCCACGCTGCCGGTCGATGAAAATGGATTTACCAATGTGCTGCTCCTTGGTGTCGGGGACAGTGATCACGACGGCATCGATCTCACCGATACGATCATGGTTGCAAGTATTGATGCTCAGCGAACCAAGAGTGCGGTATTGCTCTCCATTCCGCGTGATACGTATATTCTCTCCACTGCGAAGATGGGCAAGGGACGGATCAACAGCTTATTCCGCGATTACAAGGGATATCTGATCCACAAAGGCATGGAGAAGAAACAGGCATCTCAGGAATCACTGAAGCAACTCAGTGAAGAGATTTCGACTCTCCTTGGATTCCCCATCCACGGAGCCGTCAAGATCAATTTCTCCGGATTCACGCAGGGAGTGGATGCTCTCGGTGGAATTGATGTCATCGTTCCTCAGGATCTGGTCGATCCCGAGTACCCGGGTCCGGATTATTCCTACGAAACATTTAGCATTGCCAAAGGACAGCAGCACATGAGCGGCGCACTCGCCCTCAAGTATGTCCGCAGTCGTCACTCCACGAGTGATTTCTCTCGATCTGCACGTCAGCAACAGGTCATTGCCGCCATCGGACAACAGGCGGTGAAGGCAGGATTATTGTCTCACCCCGCGAAGCTCACGGAGCTCTTTTCGATCGTTGCCAAGAATGTCGAGACGACGTTCTCCGTCCGTGAATTGATTTCACTCGCTCAGACAGGCAAGGCAATCAGTACCCGCAGAATCATCAGTATGCAGCTCTCGGATCAATCCGGTCTGACGGGAGGGTTGCCGCAGTCAGGTGGTTTCCTCTACGCACCTCCCCGTGATCAGTTCGACGGTGCGGCGGTTTTTCTCCCCATTTCCATTCCAGATTTTCCGGTGACGTGGAAGCAGGTACAGGTGTTCTGCAAGTTGCTGCTTTCACACCGGTCACTCTTCTTTGATCCTCCTCACTTCGTTGTCGTGAATGCGGGTGCCAAGCCGGGATCCGCCAGAGTGCAGGCTGATGAACTGACGCGGTTCGGGTTCCAGGTGGTGCATTACGGCAATCTACAGAAGAAGGGCAATCCGTCCCTTTCGACATCGTCCATCGTACTCAACCCGCTCTTCGATGATGATCAGCATGCCAAGGCGAAGCCGCGGGCGCAGGAAGAGGCGGCGTTCTTAAGCAAGCTACTCGGTATTCCGGTGGCACCGTCGGATGCGCGTCCGTTCATGGAGGAGGGAGGGGACATTGCGGTGATTCTGGGGAAGGATTTCGGATTCAAACCGTTGCAGGAGAAGCTGTAGGACGAAAAGTACGGAAGGTAGGGAAAGTACGGGAGGTCAGATAGTGACGTTATTTCTCCGCCTCACTCCAGCTCTGAGGAGCTACCTCTCTCCCGTGGGGAGAGAGGGAACCCGGAGAAGACTTTATCGAACGAAGGCATTTGTTTCATCGTAGACAAGAAAGCATCGTATTAAACTCGTTTACCAGAGCAAGGCATCCTTCTCCCGGCGGGAGAAGGAACGAGGATGAGGCGGGCAGAGGTAACTTTCTCCAGCACCTTCCTTACCTTCCGTACCAAACATTCTCCCACCCTCTATCTTCTTTTTTCATGTATCATTCTCCAGACGATTCATCCTCGCCTTGTCGTCCGTATGCTCACACCACGCCAGATTGTCGCACAGGCATGGACTATCACCACGACCGAGCCGTCGCTCAAGCGGTGGGGGTTCTTCGGGACGTTCTTTCGGCTCCTCCTCGACATCAAGCTGATCGCGTATCAGATCTACTTTCTTGTTGCGTTTCTGGACGGCAAGGAAGTAGGGCTCTTCGATGATGCGATCTGGCTTTACGGGGCAGTGTCATTCAACCTCTTCACGACGATCCTGATCGCATTTCTCTTCCTCCTCGCCGTCGAGGTCTTCATTCCTAGCATGACCGACGGTCCCATCATCGGTCTGACGGCGAAGTCCTATAAGCATGAGCCGGTGCAGGGAGGATTCGTCCTCGCTCTCTACAACTTCTTCCCGATTTTCACGGTACACGAGATCTTCGTCTTCAGCGGTCTCAATCTCCTCATCACGGCAATCTCCATTCTCCTCCGCTACGGAGCCGGTCTCACGCCGTTCCTCATCGTCATCGCCATCGTTCTCTGGTCCATGTCGACCGTCCTCAAGTTCCTCTCCAGCTTCGCAGAACCTGCCATCGTTATCGACAAGGTCGGCATCTTCGATTCCATCGGCAGGAGCATCAAGCTCGTGATCAGTTATCCGCAGCACGTGATCTTTCTGATCATTCTCCTCATCATGATTTCCGTCAGAGTATTCATCAATACCGTGCTGATTGTTCTCATTCCTGGGATTGCCTTCGGTCTCGGTCTCCTGCTGACGTACGTCTTTACTCCCGCCGTCAGCTACACCATTGCCGGTTCCATCGGCATCGTGATGCTGTTCGTTGTCGCGTATTTCTTCACCTATCTGCACGTATTCAAGCAGACCGTCTGGACGCTTATGTACATGGAGCTCAAGGCTCAGAAGGAGATGGATGTCATCGGCTGAGAAAGCTCTGGTTGCTATGGAGAATCCTTCAAATACGAGGATGACAAGTTTTTGTATTGTTTGGAAACCATGTACATCACGTCGTTCGCGAATGAGGTGATAAACCACGAAACCAGTAAACCGGCAAACCGGAAATCCATCGGATTTCTTGACTCTGCACAATCGTCCACCTATTCTGGTGTACGCCTGTCCTCCATAGTTACGTCGCGTAACGACGGAGGATTCGTCTTCCCCCCACCTTTTATGGCTCTCACGCCCCACCAGCGCACCGTGCTCAACTACATCACCGAGTTCCAGAGCAAGCGCGGCTACTCGCCGTCGCTCGCGGATCTCGCCATCGCGTTCGGCGTGAGTTCCAAGAACTCGGTCGCCAAGGTGGTCAATACGCTCGTTGCAGCCAAGCAGCTCGAAAAGGATCCCAAGGGGCGTATCAAGATCATTGCCCTTGCACACGGAGAGGAAGGCATCGCACCCATGACGCTTCCGCTCTTCGGTCCCATCGCGGCTGGTTTTGCAGCGCCGGTGGAGGAGCATGCGGAGGAACTGATCACCGTCGAGCAGTACCTGGTGAAGGATCGCACATCGACGTTCCTTCTTCGCGTGAAGGGCGACAGCATGATCGGTGCCGGCATCTACGAAGGAGACATCGTCGTCGTCGATCGCAGCAAGCAGCCCAAGGCAGGGGAGATCGTCGTCGGTATCCTGGATGGTGAATTTACCTTGAAGCGCCTCAAGCGCGACAAGGGCAAGTTCTATCTCATGGCGGAGAATCCCGAGTACCCCGATCTTTTCGCGCTGGAGGAGCTGAAAGTGGCGGGAGTCGTGGTGGGTATGATGAGGAAGATGGTTGTATAGGAATTGGGACAGAGGACTTGGGGATTAGGGATTCAGAATTTTTCCAATTCCTAGTTCCCAATTCCGGATTTTTCTCCGCACAAAGAATTGTGCGCTGAGTCCGTGTATTTTGTTTTCAAATTTTAGACCAGCGCAGTATTCTTCCTGCGGGCACCTTAGGGATGATTCGATCGTATTTCTTCGTGTCGGAACAGCCGCCAGTAGAGAAAGATATTTGCCAGAATAATACATTCCGCGATGATGAGTGCCCGCGTTGGACCGATCCAATCTGCGATGGTGCCGAGTGCAACTGCGACGATACCGAAGAGGATGCTGCCGGCAAATTGATTGAGGGATCCCATCGTCGCTCGCTGCCGGTGTGAGAATTCCGCTTGCAGGAGTGAGTTTTCCGCTGTGCACTGGAGGCCGAACGTCAGGGACGCACAAGAGTCGAGCAATGGAGAGAGTACTGTCGGGAAGAGCATCGCGCACAAGCTGATGCCGGATCCGAAAAGCTTGCCGAGAACGAGAGATTTGAGTTCCTTGAAGCGCCGGATGACGGGACCTGCAAACCAGAAGCCGAGGAACCCAGTGATGTTCGAAATGACCCGAGCGAGCCCCATCGCCCACACTGGCCAGAGTGTTGCGAAGAACGTCGGAGAGAATCGGTACGATGCCTCGGACACGCCGAAGTTGATGATGGATGCGACGGAGAGCGTGCGGAGCTTGGTATTGCGCCTGAATTCCATGAGCGCATCCTTGAGGTGTGAAAAGACATTCCCGGTGAGTTCTTTCTCATGAACCGTCGGCTCACGGAGGAAGAGGCTGACGACGATGCAGCCGATGCGGGGAATGACGCCGATGAGGAAGAGCGCGCGGAGCGGGAAGAAGAATGCGATGATGCTTCCGAGCACCGCCGATGTGCCGAGTCCCGCCTGACACAGCGCATTGGTACGACCGAGCAAGTGGGCATACTCTTTCGTTCGTCCATCCTCGCGGAGCGTTTCATGAAGGAAGGCGTTGTTGTTGCCGCTGTAGAGCGAGTAGGCCAGTCCATCGAATACCGAACCGACTGCCAGGAGCCAGAACGATCCTCCGAGGGCGTAGCATGTGACCCCGAGGAAGCTGGCGATACTTCCGAGAAGGAAAGTTTTCTTTCTTCCGACGAAGTCCGAGAGGACGCCGGTTGGAACTTCAAAGATCGCCGACGACACCATCGCGATGGAGAAGACTGTCATTCCGAGCGCGAACGATCCAGTAATCGTCGCAAAATAGATAATCGCCACGGGCATGTACGGCGAAAAGTCCACGAAGAAGTTGTGGAGAGCAAGGAGCCAAATGTTATTCTTCGCTTTGGTCATTTTTTCATCTTTGGAGGTGCCGGTGGGAATTGCACCCACGC
>CAINWJ010000161.1 GCA_903854455.1 Candidatus Peribacteria bacterium
GCGTAGTCGATGGCGGTGGTGATGTACTGACGAGAAGAGGAATGTTGTTTAGGCATGGAGGGAGTGTAGGGAGTGTCGGAAATAGTATCCAGTATGCAGAATTCAGTATCCAGTATGCAGTTGTTTTGGATCGTCACATACTAAATACACCATACTCAATACTGGATACTTGTTCGTATCACGTTTCATGCCTGCAGCTCTGTTGAGCTTATACCAAGTACAGATACGCCTCCACTGCCTTGACGAGGCCGTATGCCAGCGTGACGAAGACCAATCCCATCGCGCCGTAGATCATCGCTTTCTTCCCTGCTTCCTTGCCCTCTTCCCCTCTGGAAATGACCATGCGCAGTGCGCCGTAGAGTAGTACGACGGTTGCCAGTGGGGTCGCAATCACCAGGCCTGTGGCGACCACTTTTTCGGTCGCGGCTGTCACCAGATCGATTGACACTCCGCATCCCGGGATAGGGAGTCCGATTTTCTTGCAATCGAATCCGTAGTTGATCAGGTGCTTACCATCTGCAGCGAGGGTAGTAGCCGGCGCAATGACGCCGATGATGGCGAGGACGAAGTTTCTCATGTCAGATGTTGGTGAATGCGTTACGGATGACATCTGCGATGTTGATGATGATCGCGCCGACTGCCGCCCAGAAGAGTCCTTCTTTCCCTTTGTTGTACTGATCATCCTTACCTCCAGACATCACCATCCGCATGCCGGAGAAGATGCCGACTCCGAGGAGTGCGACGTACAGGAGATCGATGATCGTGGAGACGACGATCTGGATAAGCGCCGGCGGCAGATTGGTACCCTGTACCGTTGTCAACAGTGTGCCATCCGGTGCAAACAATGGTGCAAGCTCGGGTTTCAGGAAGGAATTCAGTGGACTCATCGTCACGATCACTTCCATCGCGAAGATGCCGATAGCAGACCAGGTGATGATGTTCTTGCCTTTCGTAACATTCTCACTGTTCCCCGCACTGAGAACGATGTACATGCCGCCGATGACGATAAAGAGTCCGCCGAGCAGGTAGACGAATTTCGGCAGTTCGATCAGGAGCATCGCGAGGACATTGCCGACGTACGATTGGACTTCTGACGCGTTGCAACCCGGCAGGTTTCCGCAGTAGATCCATGTCATTTTGGCGAGCGCAACATGTGGCGCCAGGGCTGCCAGTATTCCTGCAGCTGCCGCCAATGAGAGTCTGCGAGTACTCATATGTTTTTGAAGGCGATCGGATTGATAAATGACATGATGACTCCCGCCATGAGGAGGATGATCAGACCGACGATGGACCACATGATCTTCCCCTTCGCCTTGTCGATGGCTCCGGGGTCACCGTTTCCGAAGACGATCTGCAAGCCTGCCATGACGCCGGTGAAGACGGCGGAACCGACACCGATGCCGATCATCAGTTCCCACAGACCACCATTGATGTACGACCAGAAGATTGCGAACGGTTTCGTGCTGGGGCTGAATGACGGAGGACCTCCGGGGAGAGGCTCCAGGATGCAAATATCTTTCAGGCTGATCGGTTTGCCGTTGCAGTCCTGAGTCGGGACTGTGGGCGGATTTGCCGCCGTTGATTTCTCAGAAGGAATCAGCCAAAGATTCATCACGACAGTGCATATCATGATGATGAGAAGCCTGCGTTTCATTTGTGTTGAAGCCATAAATCCCAATATTTTATCATAGAGAAGCCGAAAGAACAAGCTTGCAAAGGTACTTGGTTTGTCACTATTGGCTCACGGCTGCTATTTTTCTTGATCAATAGATAACTCTCACAACAATGCCCGTTGAGAGAGCGTCGCCTTTCTCTGTCTTGAGCATCAATTCCTTCGCTTCGATTTGAAATGGAGTTGTCACATATTTGCGAAGGATTCCACCGAGGAGATTTGCGGCATTCTGCGGATTTGTATTGCGTGCGTAGCCGTTGAGGATCAGGAATGCAGGTTGATCGGAGAGCAGAGCCGCGCAATCCTCCAGGAGTGGAGGAAGATCACGTTCGATGCGCCAGGTCTTACCGGAAGGGGAGTGACCGAATGCCGGGGGATCCAGAATGATCGCGTCGTAATGTTTGTTGCGTTTGCGTTCGCGGGCGGCGAAGAGGGGAGCGTCTTCCAGCATCCAGCGGATCCTGTCATTCGGGATTTGGTTGAGTACGGCATTGTCCTTCGCCCATCCGATCGCCGGCTTGGAGGCATCGACGTGCGTGACGAAGTGTCCGTCTTTCGCGAGTGCCATGGTGGCTCCGCCTGTGTAGGCGAAGAGATTCAGAACGTTGAGGACTCTGCCCGATTGCTTCGCATGCAATCTGGCGAAGCGCCAATTATCGAGTTGTTCAGGGAATACACCGGTGTGCTTGTACGGTGCCAGACGGACTGACAGGTGCAGATCGTCGAATGCGACTGACCATTGTGTTGGGAGGTTTCTCGATGTTTTCCATGCCCCTTTCCCTTTCTCGCCTTCGTACGTGGCATCGACCGATGACCAGAGTTTGGAGTCGATTGGCATTCCAACTGCTGTTGGGTCGGGACGGATGAGCCGGTAGGGTCCCCACTGTTCCAGACGAAGCCCATTGCCGAAGTCCAGAAGGAAGTAGCTCTGGGTGTTCATGTCTTCAGTATACTCAAGGATCTACGATGATGTTTGAATCTTCTTCATAACATTGGTGGATCTCTCCTCTGCTGAACCGGTGTTGAAAATGTCCGGAAACGGGCATACTTCCTGTATGCCCCAGGTTCCTGTAGGTATCGGATTCGAGTCATCAGCACCGGAGACATCTCCTGTGACGGTCGTGCTCACGAACTGGAAGCGCCCTCAGAACCTTACGTTGATTCTTGACCAGCTCGCCACTCAGACAGTCAAGCCCGTCATCTTTCTCTGGAACAATGCGGAGAAGTTTTCTCATCCCGCTATCCGATGGATGGCGGATTCTTCGGTCAACATGGCATGTCAGCCGAGATGGTGGATGGCGAGCTGTGCTATGACTCCGTTTGTCTGCATCATGGACGATGATCTCATCCTCGACGACACACGCCTCCTGGAAGACATGGTGGCATTTTTATCACATAGGACGGAGCAAACGATTGCCGGCTTCGTCGGCGTGAAGCTTGTACCATCGAACGATTACCATCACAGCGTGCATCTGAAGGCGGGTGCTGATGCCGATCAGCCTGTGGATATCGTGAAGGGAAGATTCATGATGATGCGGTCGTCAGCACTCCGTCGCATCCATCTGCACCCCTCACCGAGTCGGGATGTTCTGATCTGCGATGATATCCGTGTCTCGGGCAGTTTTGCAGATGGAAGATCCGGTCAGCACGTTTTGCCGGCGATCGCTGCCGGACGATGGCGAGAATTGCCGAATGAACATAGCTTGTACACTCAGGAAGGTCATTTCGAACATCGCGAGAAAGCTCGGCGTGAAGCGTTTCCGTTCTGATCCCATGCGTATTCTCCTGCTCCATGGGTGGCTGCGTGGCAATCTGGGTGATGCATGTATTACTGATCAACTACTCCATGTTCTCCGGAGTCGCTTTCCCCAAGCACACCTGACTCTCGTCTCCGAGCCGCATGGCGAGTGGACGGTTCCGGCAGATCTCCTGTCACGTGTCGATACGTTTATCGAACGATCGTACCGTGATCCGGTCGATGCGCTCATTGCGGGTTCCGATGTCGTCATCAACGTTGCGGGAGGCGGGCTGCAGGATCCTGGTGATCCACGCGGTCCCTGCATGCTTCGGGATGCAGAGGTCTGTCATCGTTTGGGCATCTTCCATGCGTTCGCCGGTCATTCATTTCATGCATCATTCGATTTGTCTGCGTTGCAGGGGAGCTTCATCCTCGCTCGGGAACCGGCCAGTCATGCACTTCTTGCGTCTCGGGGGATTTCTGCGCACCTTACAGCCGATCCGGCATTCCTTCTCTCTCTTCCGCTTCCTCCAGCCGTGCGTGAAGGAACCATGCTCTTTCTCCGTTGCTGGCATTTCAATCGCATCGCAAAGCATGGGAAGGTTCTCACGATGGATGACCGTACTATGGAGTACGACTGTGAACCCCTGACACTCGCTTCCTCGGATCCGCTCAGAGATGATGCCGTTCTCACGCCGCTCGTCGATCGGTACGCACTTCGGTACGAACGTTGTTTTGATCTGTCACATCTTCTCAGGGTGATCGGATCGGCGAAGCATGTCATCAGCGACCGCTACCATCCGGTCATTTTTGCCGCGATGCTCGGGTTACCTTTCACATTCCTCAAGCGGAAGGGGAGTCTGCGTGACGAAGGCTTGTCCATCTTCCTCCGCGAAAAATCCATCGCAGAACTTACGGAACTATCGGCTGCAGGTTTCGGAATGATGTGTGATGCGATGGCTGCCGGACGGTGAGTGTGGGTTGTTTGGAGCGCGGGGTTTCGGGATGCCTGAATCGTGACAAACTTTGGGATCGTTACTCTATTCATGTGGTATTTCTCCTCTCCATTGTTGATCGTATGGGAAAAAGAGGTGACCGGGGTAATCGCGCAGAGAAAATGTTGGTCGGTTCACAGTCTGGGACAGTTGAGTGCTATGCAATATCCCTCTTGCCTGCAATGAACTGCGTTGAGTTGGAGCAAGTGTTTTCCAGTCACGTCTCGTAGGAGCCAGTGTTCTGATAACTTGCACTGCATCTTCGAGTGCTCGGAGGTGTTGTACCTGAGCATCGCGGATGTCCGGTTTTGCATGTGCGGCAGTGAATGTACGATTGCCGAATCTGAATTCCTCATGACGGAGTGGTGATGGAAGACGAGGTCGTTGCATCTCATTATCCACTCGCACTCCTTGAGCGGTTGTTGCCCATGTTGAGTGATGACTGAAGCGAAGATCCTGTGCTTGCAAGTGTTCCCGTACAGCTCCCTCATTTACATCTTCCTGTTTTTCCGCCACAACACAGAATCCCCGGAAAGGTACGTCACCTTCGTTGTCCTGAGAGCGGACTGTTCCAGTCCATCCGTCTATTGGAAGACACCCGAAGAGTGGCAAGGTCTCCGTCACGAATTGATTGAATTCTTCGGTCGTGCACGCCGTACGGGAAAGGGGGATGATTACGCGACCACCGATTTTTATTCTTCTGAGAAAATGAAGCAATGTTCGTGCGCGTTCGTGAACGGTTTGATCAGATTGGATGTGATGACACTGATTGAGATGACGGAGAACACCAATGTCGTAAGGTTCCAGACGTAGATCGTTATTGTAATGCAATTGTACGATGTCAGCTTCGAAACATCTCGGTGCTGCGGATCCAGGATCATCCGTATGAAGAGCCGCTCTTCCTCGTTCCAGCATCCAGGATCGGGAATCGACGCTTGCCACTTGTATTTGGTTGTCGGTACCTAATCTGCGGATTTCACGTTCCAGAGTGAGGCCGTCGCTTCCTACATCCAGAATATTCGTGACTGTTTCCTGACTACGATCGACGAGAACATTCACAAGGCCGCCGAGGAATCGTTGCATATCACCCGTACCCAGCTCATCTGCTTCCTGGTGCAATGTTCCGAAAAGATCCCGATGACGATCCCAAAACTGAGTTATTTCGTTCATTCCTCTGCCGTGAAGCCATCGCTCCACTTCGTAGCGGCGTTTTGTCGATGACGAGCGAAGCAGGAGACGGAAGAGGTCAGATTCCCCTACGGGGACATTCTCAGTATCTTGATGGTCTCTTTGGTGCGAACGCAGAACAGTATTTGCAATACTCTCTCCATATTGGGCTGTCAGTATTTCCCGTAATTTATCGATGGCCTGTTCATAGATGCCTTGTTGCATGGTGCCGAGTGCATAACAAGCAGTCAGTATCACATCGGTTTCTCCTTCCCGAAGGGCGCGTTTGAGGAGCTGCTGAAGTTCGGGAGAATTGTACGGCCACTCGAGTGCGATGATACGGTCGAGGTGGAGGCGGATTCCAGTATTCAGGCACTGACTCATGGCAAAAATCACATTCTCAAAATCACCATTTGTTTTTGCTTCTGCAGCCTCTGCATAAGCCTGTTGGCGCGCCTCTGGTGCAGTATCCCTATGCACAGTGTGGAAGTGAACGGGAACACCGGTCCGCCCCTCTCGCTGTACGCAGAACGCTTGGAGTTTGGTGAAGAAATGCCTGTCGATTTCATCCTGATCGGGAGCGTCTTCTCCTCTCGCCGTACGCATGACACCGAGAGCTCGCATATGTTCCGCGATGAGCACAGATCTCTTACCACTATCCAGATCACTCTCCAATTGGAGCAGCATCCATCCGAGGAGGCTTTCCGGCATATGATCGTCGCCACTGACGAGTTGAGGGCAGAGAAGGAAGAGCTGGCAGGCATTCATCTTGTGTGCGTCATGGAGTGTCGGATTGCTGCAGATCCCGCGCAGGAATTCCATTTCCTGTGCTGTTGGGGAGTACTCGAGCATCCGGATGTGTTCCAGCCACGGCTGATATGGATCCAATGCAAATAGAGTTTCGTTCAGTGCCTGTCGGACGCGTATCGGATCGGCTCTCCGTTCTGTTGCAACATCCCGTCCTACTGTTTCACGCGTATCCACTCCGTAACGTCGCTCCCGTTCCTGCGGCGGATAGTGGATGACATCATGGATGATTACGGGGTCCGCAACAGTATTCATGAACGGGCTTCCGGACATGGGGATGATCAATCCTTGTCTGCTCAAATGAGTGCCCCGTCCATCCTGTCCGTGGATAATTCTATCTACGAGCCTGGTCCATGTTTTGTTGCCATCGATATTATGTGCTTCATCGAGGACTAAAATGTCCCAGTTCTGAGCGCACAACAGGTCGATGAGGTGTTGTTCTGTCTCTTCCTCTTCCTCTTCCTCTTCATTTCCATTTGCTTGACGCAGATTTCGGCTGGAATGGAGCATGGAGTAGGGACAGTAGACTTCTTCCATTCCATGGACGATGCTCTCTAGTCGACCGATGTTCAGTCCACTCTGCACAATGCCGACAGTAGGTGCTGTATCAGGGTTAACATAGTAACAATCCCGTGTCGGTTGAGGTGCACTGCCGGGTCGTACGAGGTTGGGTACCTGCTGGATGACATTGAGCGGTCCGAGATAGAGCGTGCGGACGGATCTTCTTTCCTGACGCAGTTGTTCTTTCACATAGTGTATCGCTCCGGTTTTGCCGAGACCGGGATCGAATGCGAGGTAGACCTTTCGGCGTTCCCGTATGCGTTGGGATGCCATGAGCTGTCGGGAGGAGGGGAATGGACAGTTCCGACCTTGCTGGCGCAGTGTTCGTACGAGTGTCTGTGGGTGCGGCTGGGAGAAGGATCGCCCGATGAATTCGCTGATGCCGACGAACAGACCGGCATGGATCGCAGGATCGGTGACCTGTGCCTCTCGTGCGAGTTTTTGCATGTGATGGAGTGCCAAAGATGCTGCTTGCTGGCGTATTCGCTCGTATTGTGCTGGATCATCGGATCCCCGGCTGAGAATATCTCTGTACACTTCCTGGATCAGAACGCGTTCGACGACGGATGCAACCGACGGGACATCCAGGACAGGTCTCGGATATGCCAGGAATTCTCCGGGACCTGGTGATGATGGTGGGCGTGAGCATGGTCCCAGATATGCGCTGATGAACGATATGACTTGCGGTCGTTCGTCGTCACCGATCAATCCCAGAGCGCAGAGTGCATCTGCGGCGGCATCGGCTCCGATGCGACTGGCAAGACGGACGAGATCGAAGTTCTGTCCTTCGACCATTCTTCTGTATTCGTCCGGTGAGCGTTCCCGCGATTGTCCGCCTCTTCGACCGCTGCTTCTTTCCCTTGAATTTTCCTGAGGAAACTGCAGTGTGAATCTTGGGGCATTTGTTCCGGTGAGTGCTCTTTCAGTCAGACCGCGTTGGATGATTGCATCCAGAATACGTCGACGGGACGCATTGATGTCATCACGCAATCCAGGCGGGACATTATGTTCATTTAGCATCTCTTCTACGCCGTGGCAGAGTGCCAGCGCATCATCGAAGCTCGTCAGGTTATTCCGGAAACGTGCAAAGTATGCGTCTATCAGTTGTTGAATCACCTCCGATTGCTCAGGATGACGGGAGCGGATCTTCTTCGCTTCTTCTTCGATCAGTGTGGCCGGACGTCGTTTTCTTGAGTGAGCATAGGAAAGTCAGAGTGATTATTGCGACTGGTTGGCATCAGTCGTTCCGTACAGTCCACGGATAGTTTGTAGATATGTCGTGAGGCGTTGAAGTTCTTCTCTTGCAGTAACACCAGTTTCTCCCGGCTGCGAAAGGGCTACTCGGACCAATTCTTCTTGTATCGCCATCAGTTCTTCCAGAGCCCTAGTACTCTCCTGATCGGCTTGTTGTACTTCCTGCTGATGCTTTCGAGCGGATTCCTCCGCTTGTGCATTTTGGAATATAGTCACCGTTTCTTCAAAAGCATTTGGATTGCCCCCTCTTTCCAGAACGAATTCCAGGACATTCTCATTGCCTGTGGTACTCTTAGCAACTTTTAGTTTCTCTCTGAGACTTGTCTGTAAGTGCTTAGCAATCATTGGAGGTAGATCTCCTGTTCCTACGGCTTCGAAGACGCTTTGAGTCACCCTCAATAATTCGTCTGCCGATAATTCTTGGGGCGAAGTGGTTTTGAGGGATGTTCTAGCCTGCTGTTCCGCACGTTCGATCTGATGTTGCAGTGCTTCTGCCACTTGTTGAAGTTCTTCTGAGTTTAACTTTGGAGCATGTGTCGCAATTACTTCTGCTGCAGCCTGACCGATGTGATGTGAGATGCCTTGAGCAAGAGATTCAGCAAGCCTGTCACCTGCGATGCCATACACCTGTGCGAGAGCGGTGAGCGGTTCTTCGGAAGCAGGTGTGTCGCGTTTTCTTTCTGTCGGTATCTCCTTTTCATTGGCAGGGACTTTTACCTTTTCCATTTCTTCGAACCACTTCAAAAGAGCTCTCTCTAAATGTGAATAGAGATACGGACTCACACGATCGTTTCCAGTTACCGTGTTTTCTACCGCTGCTCCAAATCCGCCGATGAGCTTTTCATACGTTGCGATGGAGCAGACTGGTCCGGCAACGGTGACTTCCTTGATCACTGCATTACAAGTACCTCTGAATCGAACCATTCTTGGCATGAGATCATTTTTACCTCCACCATCGGCGAAACCGAAAAGTTTCCGAGTCTCGGGATTATTTTTAATATCGTCGAACAGATTCTGAACCGGCCCCATCAGCTGTTCTTTTGTGAGACCGCCTGAGATCTTCAATTGAGTTTCAAACTCTGGAGGCAACTCGTGTCTGAGCGTAGTACTGGCATAGTGGATTTCTTTTTGTCTCGAGGAAGAATTCCCCGATTGATCTTGCTCAACTTTCGAAGCGGGATTCTTCCCGATGATGATTTCGAGTATTTGTGCATCGACGGGATGCCAGATCTCGCTCATCACGGCTCTCATAAATCTTGTTCCAGCGTCAATCATTTCTTTCTTTGCCCTATCTTTAGGTCCATGTGCTTCAAAATATGCAGAGGAGTATCCCAAAACCTCATTCACAAATGCGGCGATCGTTCTGCAGGCACCGTCGGTAATGGTTTCCGGGTATCGTTCTCGGACGAATGACTCCAATGTAGTGGCGATTAACTCCAGGTGTCTGACCAGAGCATCTCTCAGTCGAATATTTCTCTCTCTATCTCTATGCAACTTCGCATGTTGTCCGACGAGGGGCAGGACCCTGTTATTGGAGAGTGCGGGCAGTGCGATTGCCAGGAAATCATTTGTGGGCATCGGTGTCGTGTTTTCTCCGCTGAGTGCGAGTACCTGATCGTAGATGGAACCATCCGATTGGATGTGGGGATCATCATTTTGTACCGCTCTCAGTAATCGTTCCAGCGCAGGCTGAAACGCAGGACGAATCTCGTCGGTATAAGCCTGCATCCAGGTTCCATCCTGCACACTGACCGGCGTGACAGGCATTCCCGCCATCAATCCTTCCCACCAGCAGACGAATTGCCGGAGGTCTTCCACGCAGGTGATTGTCTCCGGGCACAGTTCGTTCGCGGTTGACCGGATGTGCCAGTCGCAATCATGGTAGTTGCCGCCGTGTTGTTCCCTGAATGCCCTTTCGGCATTCAGCATGACCTGGATAACCGCATCACGGGTCAATGGGTTAGGTAGTGCTTCCGGTGCGCTGACAACCGTTTTCTTCTGAGTAAATGCTGTAGTGAATTCGTTGGCGAGATTCTCACGCATAGCGTTCCATCGCCGGAGCATTTCTGCGCATTCAGGTCTTTCCGTATTGGTAAGAAAAATCCCCAAGCGTGCATGTGCTTTTTCTCCTGCCTCCAGATACCAATCTGCGATAGCTCTATTCACGAATGTTGGCATCGTGAATGAATACTGTTCCTGGAGCGAGAGGGATTCTTCTCTTGCTTCACTAAATTCATGTTTTTTTTCAGGATTCGTTTCAAGGAATTTCTCCCATGCTTCTCTTTGTCCATGATCCTCAGATCGCGTTGCATGATCAAATTTGTCAGCGGCAGCACATATGGCACTCCAATCGATCCATTCTTCGGGGAAATGGACTCTCAGTGGAGAGATGATCATATCCAATATTTTTTTGCATTCCTCGAAAAATACTTGATGAGCAAATAGCGGTCGTAGTGTCGCTCCGATTGTAGATATTGTTTCTAATAATGTTACAAGCATTGTTCCAACGACTTCCGATGACTCAATGGGATCCGGCAAATCACTACTTTTGTCACGAACAATTCTTAACAATTGCTCAAGAAAGTTCTGAAGCATCGGAACTTCAGATAAATCCAGCATTTTCGGTTTTGCTCCACCAAGAATGCTTTCGATGTGATTAACAAATTCTGTTTTTTCGAGTGAATTACGCGGTTTTTCTGTTTCTACACCATTTTCTCC